>CAYWJN010000017.1:0-36850 GCA_964457455.1 uncultured Candidatus Cloacimonadota bacterium | reverse complement strand
AAAACATCTTTTTCATTTTTAAACCTCCAATATTTTAAATTTGTGTAACAAAATTGAAATTGAAAAGGTCATTTATTATGTCAAGAATTTTTATATTATTTTAGAAAAAGATATAGTTTCTTATTAAAATTTAATGCCTGACTTCTATTGCAGCAAACGAGATTTTGATTGCATTCCACAGGAAAACCATTGTGTGAAACTCCAGTTTTCAATAAACTATGAAAAATTGAGTTAAGTTCGCTTTAGCTGACTTGACTTAAGCTCCCCGCTATCAGCAAGCTGATAGTTCATTTAAGATGAAACCGGGATTCATAATGAGGTTTGTCCTAAGTTTCGTAGGAATCTTGGGATAAGTCGGCATAGTTTTTACGAAAACTCTAACTCCCTATTATTTGTTGAGTTAGAAAGTGGTTTCATAGGAGTGACTAATTTTTTTTATGACAATATGACAAGCAAAAAAAATATCAATCTTCGATTGGGATAATGAGTGCTTGTTCCCAAATTCTCCCGAAAGCTTTCGGGAGGAACATAATTGGAAAAGAAATTTTATTTCGAATATGCTTCATCACATAAAAATCAAAGAAAAAAAAAATTCAGACAATTGCACTCCCAAATGTCCCGAAGGTTTTCGGGAGGAATGAGAAGAGACAACCGACTTTGAAAGTTTCACGACAACTTGTTGGTAAGTTTGGAATCGTAAGCGCCTAAAAAAAAGATAACCTTGCGAATCCGGTCACGACCAAATTCGCAAGGTTATCTTCTAAGTTCAAGTGTAGAAATATTATTCAGGATTTCCCTTTCTGAGAATTATATCAGCCTTGTTCAAATCTTCAGGAGTATCTATTCCAATTCCCTGGTAAGAAGTTTCAATCATTTTTATTTTGATGCCATTCTCCAGGAATCGCAGTTGTTCAAGTTTTTCCGTTTGTTCCAACTTTCCCATAGGTAATTGGATAAACTTAAATAAAGCTTCCTTCCGGAAAGCATAAACTCCGATGTGTTTGAAGAATTCGGGTTGCGGGTTGCGGGTTGCGGGGTGCGAGGTGCGATAGAAAGGAATTGAAGAACGAGAAAAATATAAGGCAAAATTATTCTTATCACAAACTACTTTTACAATATTGGGATTTTCAATTTCTTCCATTAATTTATGCATCAAGGAAGCAACTTGAACAGTTTGTTCATCAAAAACTGAAATAAGTTTTTGCAGAGGTTCTTTGACAATAAATGGTTCATCTCCCTGAATATTGACGATAATTTCTGCATCAAGATTTTTACAAACCTCAGCAATTCGGTCAGTTCCGCTTTTATGATGTTTTGAAGTTAGAACAACATCTCCTCCAAAATGTTCAACATTATCAAAAATTCGTTTATCATCAGTAGCTACGATTATTTTATCAAATAAATCTGTTTGAACAGCAGAATCATAAACATGCTGAATCAAGGTTTTATTTCTCAGCATTGCTAATGGTTTTCCGGGGAACCTGAAGGAAGCAAACCTGGCAGGAATGACAGCAACTACTTTAATTTCTTTTCCTTTCATATATTATTTCCATTATAAGTCTGAAATTTTGAATTTAGATTATTGGAATTTGTTTGTATTTTTCTTTTTGTAATTTGGAGATTTGAAGATTGAGATTTGAGATTTATTTGTAATTTGTTATTTGTATTTTGGAATTTCATTATCTCTCCATTTTCATCTCAATAAAAACTTTATAACTGAAAAAGCCATCCCTCATATTTGCTACAATATGACTTCTGGTAATTTTCATCCTGCACGTTTTTATGGTAGTTTCCACGGCTAAAGATTTATCAATTATTTCATTAGTGCTTTTTACCAGACCCTGAACATTTTTCTCCAGATACTTCCCAATTTCTAACCTGGCATTTTCCGCAGCTTTTTCCCAAGCTGTATCAAGGTTTATCGAAGTTGCAAAAGCTTTACTTAGAATCACTTCGTCATTTACAATTAATTTATCCTCAGAAATCCATTCGGGTTCAGTCAGCTCAGAAAGGTTCACTAATTCTTGCTCGATTTCATGGTTCTCCTCCGAATAAAGTCCGATAAAAAAACCATACAAATATGTTTCCTCAATCAGAATTAAAGAATTGTCAAATCGTTTCACTTCTTCGATTGACGAGCTTACATTCAGCTTGAATTTTGCATAAGCATCATCTTCTCCAACACTCTGAGAAGCATATTTGGAAATGGAATATGAGCCGATATTTCTGCCTTTGATTACTGCTGCCATTCCTTTGGCTGCATCTACCATCTTATCATAATCAAAGAATTTAGGAGAGATTCCAATCACAAAATCACCGGTTTCTAATTTCTCAAAAACCCACTTTGGAACCTTCACGTTTTCTGGTTTATAAATTGTGGTTTTTGAAGTTTCTTTTTTATCTTCCTGTAAAACCTTGTTGGAAGAACATCCAAAAAATGCTAATATCAAACAAAACAAAACAAAACTAATTAATAATTTTCTCATTATTTTCCCCTCATTTTTCAATTAATTTTCCTGATTTTATCCACCTCATCCCAACCTTCTCCTATCGAGGAGAAGGAGTATGAAGAGCTTCCTCTCCTCTTAGGTATGAGTTGGCTTGCGAAGCAAACGATCTCAAGAGGATTAAGGTGAGGTAAAAATACTTTATTTTCCCCTCATTTTTCTTATTTCACTCTTTTTAAGATAAACCATCAATGCATTAATATCCGTTCGATTAACTCCCGAAATCCGCGCAGCCTGACCCAAAGAAATCGGTTTGATTTTGCTCAATCTTTCTCTCGCTTCATAAGCAATGGATTCGATTTCCATATAGTTAATTTCTTCAGAAATTCTGGAA
This sequence comes from uncultured Candidatus Cloacimonadota bacterium, assembly GCA_964457455.1. GTDB lineage: Bacteria > Cloacimonadota > Cloacimonadia > Cloacimonadales > TCS61 > JABMPU01. The sequence continues at coordinate 34,009 of CAYWJN010000017.1, read as the reverse complement.
TGTTCAACTTTCTCGAATTTCTCGATTTCTGCTAATTGCCTTTTAAGATATCCCTCATATTTTACCTGTAAACTAATTCGATTTTGAATGTCTTCAGTTACATCTTCAGGGATTTTATATCCGAATTTCTGCAAACCTTTAAAAGTAATATCTGAGCGTTTTAAAACATTTATTAATCGAGTAGGTTCAGGAATCATTTCATCAGAAATAGAGTTGTGAGTTTTCAGATAATTCATCTCTCTTTCAAAAATACTTTTTACTTTTTGAAATTTCTGCCAGCGAACATCATCGACCAATCCAAGTTTATATCCAAGCGGCATCAATCTCTCATCTGCATTATCCTGCCTGAGATACAAGCGATATTCAGCACGGGAAGTGAATAAACGATATGGTTCGGTTGTTCCCTTTGTAACCAGGTCATCCAGTAATACACCAAGATAAGATTGGGAACGATCAAAAATAACTGGTTCCTTTTTATCCAGAGCTAAAACTGCATTTATCCCTGCTGCAATGCCTTGAGCTCCAGCCTCTTCATATCCGGAAGTTCCGTTAATCTGACCTGCAAGATAAAGACCTTGAACCTGTTTACTTTCCATTGTCGGTCTTATTTCATCTGGAATTATGTAATCATATTCGATTGCATAACCATAACGCATAATTTTAGCATTTTCCAGACCAGTGATGGAATGAACCATTTTTTTTTGAACATCCGGTGGAAGGCTGTTTGAAATGCCATTCACATAAGCTTCAAAAGTGTTTATTCCCTCTGGTTCGATGAAAACCTGATGACGCTCTTTTGTACTGAATTTCACAACCTTATCTTCAATCGAAGGACAGTATCTCGGTCCAACTCCGCTGATAAATCCACCGTAAAGAGCAGACTTATCAAGATTGTCTTTTATGATTTGATGCGTTTTTGAATTCGTGAAAGTAAGAAAACAACTCCTATCATTTCGCAATTTAATATCTCGATAAAATGAGAAACCTTGAGGATTTTCATCACCGGGTTGCTCATCCAGATTTTTCAGATCAATTGTTCTGATATCAACTCGAGGAGGAGTTCCGGTTTTGAATCTGGCAAGTTTCAAACCTGCTTTAATCAATGAATCTGAAAGTTTGATCGCAGCCAGTTCACCTGCTCGTCCCGAACTGTAACTGACTTTTCCCACATGAATTTTTCCTTTTAGAAACGTACCATTTGCCAGAATTACTTTCCGAGCAAAATATTCTTCTCCCAGATGAGATTTTACACCGATCACTTTTTTTCCATCTTTTGAAAGTATAATTTCGTCAATCATAGATTCTTTGATAATCAGATTGGTTTGCGATTCCAAAGCTTGTCGCATTACCAAAGAATATTCTGTTCTATCGTTTTGAGAACGTGGAGCCCAAACAGCCGGTCCTTTTTTTCTATTTAACATCCTGAACTGAATGCCGGTAAGATCTGTGCTGCGAGCCAGCTCACCACCCAAAGCATCTATTTCCCGAGCCAGATGACCTTTTGCTGGTCCTCCCATTGAGGGATTACAAGACATCCTGCCAATAGTTTCGATCTTAATAACAAACATGAGGATTCTTGCTCCCATCCTGGCAGAAGCAAGAGCAGCCTCAATGCCGGCATGCCCAGCTCCAACAACGATTACATCATACTTGCTATTAATCATTCATTTCCTTCTTCAATTTCAAATTACAATTCCTATTTCGAAATCATCTTGATAGATGTCAAGAATACTATTTTACACACCTTGAAAAGGTATTGAAGGCAGAAGCCTTTTAAACCTTTTCAAGGTTTTTTCTGCTTTTTGGTTTGACAAAGATAATGCATTAAAAAGTTTAGATATTGTTTTTAAAAAATGGAGAAAAAAAGAGATGGCAAAAAAAGGTAAAACAGCGATAAATCCCACAAGAGAAGAAAATTATCCAGCCTGGTATCAGCAGATTATCAAGGCTGCAGATATGGCAGAGAACAGCGATGTGCGAGGTTGTATGGTCATTAAACCCTGGGGATATACAATCTGGGAAAATATCCAGAAAAATCTGGATGAGATGTTTAAAGAAAGCGGACACGTGAATGCTTACTTTCCGCTTTTTATTCCTAAAAGTTTTTTTGAAAAAGAAGCTGAACATGTGGAAGGATTTGCCAAGGAATGTGCAATTGTTACCCATTCCAGGTTAGAAGATGACGGTAAAGGCGGTTTGAAACCTGCTGGAAAACTTACGGAAGAACTCATTATTCGACCAACCAGTGAAACCATTATTGGAGCTTCTTTCAGCAAATGGATAAATTCTTATCGCGACTTGCCGCTTTTGATCAATCAATGGGCAAATGTGGTCAGGTGGGAATTGAGAACACGTTTGTTTCTCAGAACTACAGAATTCCTCTGGCAGGAAGGTCATACAGCTCATGAAACCAAAGAAGATGCAATCGAGGAAACTTTCAAGATTCTGGATATTTATGCCAGATTTGCAGAAGAATTCCTGGCAATTCCTGTAATCAAAGGGAAGAAAACCGAATCTGAGAAATTCCCCGGAGCTGTTTCCACTTATACTTTTGAAGCAATGATGCAGGATAAAAAAGCTCTGCAAGGCGGTACATCCCACTTTTTAGGTCAGAATTTTGCCAAAGCTTCAAACATCAAATTCCAAAGTAAAACCGGAAAAGAAGAATTTGTTTGGACATCTTCCTGGGGTGTTTCCACACGTCTAATTGGTGCTTTGATTATGGCTCATGCAGATGATAATGGGCTGGTTCTTCCTCCAAAGATCGCTCCTGCACATATCGCAATTATTCCCATCTATAGAAACGATGAGCAACAAAAAGAGGTTTTGAATTTCATAGATAAATTAAGAAATAAAATTAAACATTTACGTTATTTTGAAAACAAGATTCGGGTTGAGCTTGATGATCGTGATCTTACGGGTGGTGAAAAGGCCTGGCATTGGATTAAGAAAGGAATTCCAATTCGTTTGGAAATCGGACCTCGAGATATTCAACAGAATTCAGTGTTTATGGGAAGAAGAGATAAATCCTCAAACGAAAAAGATAGCGTTAAAGTTGATGATTTTATCAGAAATCTAATTCCAATACTCGATGAAATACAAAATAATATCTTTCAAAAAGCTTTAAAATTCAGAGAAGAGAACATCGTGAAAATTGATGATAAAACTGAATTCTACAAATTCTTCACACCCAAAAACAAAAAAAATCCTGAAATTCATGGTGGCTTTGCTTTCAGCCATTGGTGTGAAAATCCAAATTGTGAAGAGCAGATAAAAACCGATTTAAAAGTTTCTATTCGCTGTATTCCTCTAAATGCTGCCAAAGAAGAAGGCAAGTGCATCTATTGCGGTAATAAAAGTAACAAACGTATAATTTTTGCCAAGAGTTATTAGTCAGGAAAAAATATGAAATTCTGGTTGGATGAAGGTGAATTCATTTATTTATTTCAATTGCTGAAAGCTTCGAGTGCTTTGGATGATTACGCTGAAATAAGAACTGTAATTAAAGAGGGAAAAGTTTTAGTTAACAACGAAACAGCTATCAACCAGAGAGTAAAAGTTTTTCCCGATGATATTGTTCGCTATCAGGATCATCATATAGTTGTAAAGAAAAGTAAACCATTGAAACCAGAAAAAGCCAAAACCTTCAAAGAAGAAGAAACTCATATTATCCAACACGGAAATGTGAAAAAATGGGAATCTAAACCTTTGAAAGATGATTTGGATTTGGACAACAAAATAAATGAGTACGCAAAAAAATTGCACGAGAAATTACTGAAAGACAAAAGGAGAATCAGTTTTGCTGAATCGTGCACTGGTGGAATGATTCAACAAGTTATCACTTCTTCCTCCGGTTCATCCGAATATTTTTCAGGAGGAATTGTAAGTTATTCAAATGAAGCAAAAATAAATCTGTTAAATGTAAACCCTCAAACCATAAAAAAATTTGGGTCAGTAAGTAAACAATGTGTGACAGAAATGGTACAAGGTGTTCAAAAAATTTTCAATACAGATATTGCCGGAGCAGTTACCGGAATTGCAGGTCCAACTGGTGGAACAACAGATAAACCCGTTGGTACTGTACATATAGCAGTTCAAATAAATGAGAACACTCAAAAGTTTAAATTTCTTTTTACCGGTGACCGCGAAAAAGTTAGAAAAAAAACCTGTCTAAATATATTCAAAATTATATTGGAAAATATTTAAGTTCTTGCCAAAATTACCTATACTCAAAAATGTGCAAAGTAATATTTATCTGGAGTTATAAATGAGAAAAGCCGTATTATCAGGATTAATCTTAATTTTCTCTGTTTTGATGCATGCTGAATGCTTTAAAGTTTTAGAGCAGAATGAATCTGAATTATTGATTAAATTTGAATTGCCGAATTATGAAATTGAAACTGTTAGTAAAAATAATAAGGTTTACCATAAAATATTTTGTAGTTCAGTTGCATATTATATTGAAGAAGGAAAACCGTTAATTCCTTATTTTGTTGAAACTATAGGTCTGCCAATCGATGGTGATATTGATTTGCAGATTATCAATAAAAAGCAAAGAATTAAAAAAAATATTAATATTTTACCCTCAGATAAACAAATTCCTACAGAGAATTCAGTCGAGTATCAGTTTTATGAAGATAAAAGAGCTTATAATAAAGCTTCTTTTTCTCCAGAAAATCTACTCGTAAAAGGTAATAAAGCATTTATTGGAGATCGTTTTTTCACTACTTTTTTTGTTAATGCTTTTCAGTTCAAAGCAAAAACAAAAGAATTGCTTATAACCACAGAAATAACTTTCAGAGTGAAAATATTAGGAGATAAAAACTCAAGTAGAAACTGGCAAACAAGCAATAATTTCATAGATAAAACCGGAAAAACTTTCTTCCTGAATAATGAATATTCCCGGAAATGGAGAAAGGAAAAATCTAAAGCAAAAAGTTATCCTTCCAGGCAGGGAGAAGAAATTACTCAAATCCAACTGATTATCGATAGGGAAGGAATTTACAAAATAACTTATGAATACTTCACAGATTCACTTTCCGGTTATTTTGAACGTTATCCTGAATATGAAATGGCATTTGACTGGGATGAAATTGATCCTCGATACCTGGAACTTTCCAATGAGCTTGGAGCGGTTCCAATCCATTTTGTCGGTGAAGCTGATGGTTCTTTTGATCCCGGAGATTATTTTGAATTTTACGGTGATAGACATTATGGAGAGGATTGTTATTATGATGATTATTCCTCGGAAAACGTTTTTCTCTTAACCTTAAAAAACACGCTTGGCAGCAGGATGGCTGTGGAGAATGGAGGTTTGCAGGTTACAAATGAAGATGATTTTGTGATTCCGGTCTCTTTTCAGCAAACCATCCATTTTGAAGACCAAAATGTTCTTGAACAGCTCGGAGCTCAATTCTATTATAACAGCAACTTTTATAAAGAGGATATTTATTTTTGGAAAAAAATCTCCGCTCCAAATCTTGATATCATCAGTTTTAACCTGCAATATCCTCAAGATTCAGGGATTAGAAAATATTCAGTAAAAGTCTCAGTTTGGGGATTATCCGATACTGAAGGATTTATCGATGACCATTACGCAATTGTTGGAATAAATAATTCTTTGATTGATGATGCTATCTGGTCCGGACAAACGGAATACATTTTTGAAAATACCGACCAGTTACCAAATAGCTATTTAACTCACGGTGAAAATCAGCTTTACATTCGTCTGCCCGGAATCGAGGGAATCGATGAATTGGAATTTTCCATGCTGGACTATTTTGATATCACTTATTGGCGCGAATACCAAACTGATGAAAATGAATTCAAATTTACCAGACCGGATTATAAATATAATGGGCAACACGAGCCGTTCGGATTGTATCAATTTGAGATCGATAATTTTTCCAATGAAAATATCTCTGTTTATAAAATCGGCTCAAGCATCCTGGAAAATCTGCAAATAGAATCTTTTTCCCAATCCGGCGGAGTTCCATATAAATTAACTTTTCAAGATAGCGTGCTCTTTGATAATCTCGAATATTATGCAGTTACTGAAAATAATAAAAAACTTCCCGTAGAAATCCGACCAAATATTCCATCTAATTTAAAAGACCCTTTTAATTCTGCTGATTACATAGTTATTACAACTCAAGAATTTATCGAAAACCAGCAGGAAGAAGAGAACGGATTGGAGCTTTTTAAAAGCACCTGGGAAAATCAAGGATATCTGGTTGAGATTATCAGTTTACAAGATATTTTTGATGAATTCAATTTCGGAATCCGCTCTGCTGAAGCTATCAAAGATTTCATTTCTTACGCTTATAACAATTGGTCTGGAAATTCTCCTTCACATGTTTTATTTCTTGGAGACGGAATTACTGACGAAAGAGATTATAATGCTTATTTCAAAGATCAAAAAAAGTCTTTTAATTTAATTCCCTTTAGAAATGTCTGGGCGGAAAAAAGAGGTGCAATAACCAGTGATAACTGGTTTGCCTGTATTGTCGGAGATGATATTGTAGCAGATTTTAGCATCTCTCGTATTAATGTTTGGGAATTTGAACAGATCTATGATATTGCCAGCAAATCATTACATTATTTGGAGAACCCGAATTTCGATGATCTGTGGCACAGCAATATGACTTTTGCTGCTGGCGGAAACCCAAGTGAAGGAACTTTTTTTGCCAAACAATGTGAAAATATCATTGAAAAATATATTCCGCCTGAATTCAAAGTAAATCGAGTTTATTGCAATACAGATGATCTTCCCAGCTCTTATGCAGGCAATACTACTTCCTTAATCCAAAATATTAATGATGGTACAATTTTCCTAGAATTCATGGGTCATGGCGGCGGTCGGGTTTGGGCAGACTATAATCTTTTGAATCAAGCAGATATTGCCACTTTCAATAATGATAACTATCCCTTTGTGAGCAGTATGTCTTGTTATGGTTCAGCTTATAATTATCCTCAAAGTTCTTGTATTGGTGAAGAATTAATTCTGGTTCCGGAGAAAGGTGCAATTGGTCACGTTGGCTTCACCGGTTATGGATATAAAGATGCTGATGAAATTTTCGGTAATTTCTTAGCAGAAGCAATCTTTAATGAAAATGTGAATACAATCGGAGAAATAGTTGATTTTACCAAAGCAAGGTTTTTCGGTATTTATGGCAATGGCGGAGTTGGGACTGCTTTGATTCAAGGTTGTGCCCTTCTTGGTGACCCGATGATCGAGCTAATTATTCCAACAGAAAAACGGCAGGTAATATCAAACAAATATAATGTCATTGAAGGCGATACTCTGGTCTTTAAGTCTGGTGTTGGTTCAGATATAACCAAAGGAAAATTCCTGATATTTGATGAGGATGATGTTCAACTTCCTTTCACAGAATATTATCCCTTTGAAATTCCTGTGATCAATGATACTCTTACATCTTTTGCTTTTATTGTTCCTGAAAATCCAGATTCCATTTACAGCAGATACGTGAAAGTATTTGCCTTTGGAGATGACCAAGAAATCATTGGAATGACAAATATTACAGTGGGAAAATCTGCTGTTGTGAATTTGAATATTGAACCTGAATCTCCTTTAGAATCCGATTCTGTTTTTGTGAATGCTGATTTTTTCGATGAAAATGGTATCGAAAGTGTGAAATGTTATATTGAAAACAATAATTATGAAATTGTGATGATAAATACTGAAAACAATGAATATGCTTTGCAGAATCCCATCCAACCTTTTTCTGCAGGAACAAAAGTTAAATTTCATTTCGTTATTATCGACTCTCTGCAAAATTCTACTGAAAGCCAAACCTATTCATATGATGTATTTGGACCGGATTTGGATTTGGAATTAATCGAGCTTGGAGAAAATGAAAACCAACCTGTTATGAATATTAAAATCAAAAATATCGGTTCGATTACCGCTGCTTCCTGCTATCTGAAATTATACGATATCTCTGCTGCTCAGACTCTTTTGGATTCGATTATTATCGATTCTTTAACTACTCTTGAAGCACGATGGGAAAGTATTCCCATTCCATTGTTTAATGGTGAAATACAATTCCGGGCTGTAGTAAACGAAAATGAAGAATCATTTAATGAAATCAAATATTATAATAACTACATCACATCAGAAAAATTTATTATCAATATGTTCGAAGCAGGAATTTACGATACAACTGCTTTCAGTTTGGATAACAATCTTCAATGTGAATTTCCGGCAAATCTGCTTTCGGAATCCACGATCTTCTATATTAACAATCTGGGGACTAAAGAGCCGATAAATCAGCCTGACATTCAGAAAATTATGCTTGAAAATGGTTCATCTTCTCATTTATACCGCTCTTTTTCTCAAGCCTATGAAATCGGAACTTTGAACCAATCATTACTTGCAGATACGCTCGGTCATTTTCCAAACGGACAGAAAGTCACCTTGAAATTTTTCTATAGTTCTATAGATACTCTAACTCAAAATCTGGAAAATGAAAACAACTTCTTTGTGTATCGCTGGGAAGAAGATTTTCAGAAATGGATAATCGAAGGTGGTACAACAAATCAGGAAAATGATTTTGTTACTTTTGATATTGATCGAACTGGAATTTTTTCAATCTTTCAAAATAATGATAGAAAACCTCCTTCAATCGAAGCTGATGTTGAAGGTCAGGAATTCACTCATGGCGGATATATTTCCCAAAATGGAATTATCTCATTTTTAATTTCCGATGCAAATGGAATAGATGTTTTTAATCACGATATTTCTCTTTTCCTCAATGGAAACCTGATAGATAAAAATGATTACACAACTTCCATTATGATTGGACATCTTACCAAAATTCCCATCAAATATCAACTGGACAATTTAGAAAAAGGCGATCACACCTTAATCCTTGAATGCACGGATGTGAACGGGAATTATGAAGAACTTGTTATCCAGTTTGTTGTCAGCACAAAATTCGATATCATCAACATCGGAAATTATCCAAATCCTGTAAAATCCCGCACAATCCACTCCGATAATATTGGACGCACTCGCTTCACATACGTTCTCACAGACGATGCGGACAAAGTTTATATCAAAGTTTATACTGTAAGTGGAAGGCTCGTAAAAACCTTCAAAAACCTTGAATCCGGTGTGGGATATCATGAATTTCCGAGAGGAGTTTTAGGTTGGGATTGCCGAGATAAAGACGGTTATTACCTGGCAAACGGTGTATATTTTTATAGGATTACTGCTGTCAAAGGTAATAAAAAAATCGAGCAAACAAAGAAAATGGCTATTTTGAAATAAGGAATTTTTATGAATAAGAAGCTTTTAGTTCTGATTTTACTTTTAATTATTTCGATAAGTTTATTTGCCGGACGATATGCTGGAGATTTCCTGGCAATTGGCTCTGGAGTTCGTTCTCTTGGATTAGGAGGAGCTTTTTCAGCAATCGCAAATGATGGTTCTGCAATATATTGGAATGCTGCTGGAATCGCGCAAATAAGAAAAATCGAATTTGGAATTATGAGAGCTTTTCTTTATGAAGGATTGGCTTCATATGATAACCTTTTTGCGTGCCAACCCTTGCCCAATGATGTTACAATCGGCATCAATTGGACCCGTCTGACAATTGACGATATTCCGATTTTCAAGGAAGATTACCTAGTTGGAACTACAGTTGACCAGCGTGCGTTAAATCCTGAATTACAGCTCACCGGTATTCCTGATGGAAAATTCAAAAGCACTGATGACCTGGTGCAATTCGCTTTTGCTAAACATGTTCATTACGACTTGAATTTGGGTTGGCTTTTCTTTGAAGTTCCCTTTGATTTCTATTTTGGCGGCAACATCAAGTACATCAAAAGAAAACTCTTAGATAACATCGGAACCGGAACCGGATTTGACTTTGCCATGATCTCAAAAACCGATCTTTCTATCCTGCTCGACCTCGATTGGTTGGGAAAACTGTCTTGGGGATTGAATTTCCAAAATGTAGGCGGAACAACCATCACCTGGGACACTGTTTCAAAACATGAAGATGAAGTTTTATTTAATACAAAACTGGGATTGGCACTTTTCCAACCGCTTGAGTTTTTGAATTCTTCATTTATCTTATCTCATGATTTAGATTACGTTTATGATAAAACTCATCATTATGGTTTCGAATTTCTTTATAAAACGTTATTAGGATTTCGGCTTGGATATTACGAAGGCAATTTTTCCACTGGCTTGAGCTTGAAACTCTACGACTTCAATCTGGATTATGCATTTGTTACAAACAACCTGGGAAATACGAACCGAGTAGGATTAAGAGTTGATTTCTAAAGGAGCGACCATGTTAAAAAATATTTTATTATCAGGACTAATACTTTTTATTATTGGGGCTTGTGCAGGTGAGGATACTCTTGGAACAGATACAACTCCGCCGGATAAACCAGATTTAATAGAACATTTAAATGATACAGGTGATATTGATATTTTCGGTGATACACTCAATTATTACAATATTTCTGGAAATGAAATGAATGGAATCGATGCCCTGCCGGAAGGTGATTGGATCAGAATTCAATGGGAGCATCCTCTTGATAATGACCTTGATTATGCTCAAATCTTTCGCTTCAGTTTGCAGGATTTCATAATCACAAAAATAGATTCAATTTCATTCCCTCACCAGGATGAATATATTGATAAATATGGTTCTTTGATTGGGAAAGATTGGTTTTACTTTATAAAGATGTTTGATACTTCCGGAAATTTTTCCGTCTCAGATACTGTCTGTTACAACCTTCTTAATAAGCCAATACTGCTTGAACCACCTGATAATAACGAACCAATGCCTTTGGATAGTTTATATTTCAAATGGTGGGATGATCCGAATGTTATAAATTTTCGTTTGCTTTTATTCGATGCAGATTATAATATAATCTGGCAATATGAACCAACCGGACAGCCAAATGCCGGTTCTGCTTACGAAATTGAGTATGATGGTCCATCAATCCAACCTCAACAAATTTTATGGCGGGTTGATGCATTTGGATATACAATGACTCATGAAGTGGGAGATAAATTGTACAAAATATTTTCTGGTTCAGAATCGGAAGAAAGAATACTGAATTTCCGTTAACTAAATGCTTGACTTAATAAAAGTGAAAATTTTTTTAGGGTTTCAAAAGGAGAATATATGAGGAAGAAAATCTTATTGTTGTTACTCTTTATATTGGCAGCTGTCATTTGGGCACAAACAGGAACATCCACTTCATCACTCTCTAATCAAGGATTCGCAACTGGCTCGGCATATTTATATTCCGGGACTTTGGCAAGTGCTGACCAACTCAAGATAAAATCCTATATCTGGGGACAAGTAAGCAAGCCGGGACTATATATTGTTCCGGATGATACCGATGTTTTAACCTTGATCTCTTTAGCTGGAGGTCCTACGGAAAACGCCAAACTCTCTAAGATTAGAATTATTCGTCCAACCTCTGAAGGTGAAAAAATCATCTGGTTAGATTTAGAAGAATATATGGAAACCGGAAATGAAGATTTGATTCCAATTTTATCGCCCGGAGATACAGTTATTGTTTCCGGAACAGTTTTCTATGCATTTACAAAATGGGCAGATTTTCTTTCTAAAGCTGCAATATTTTTGAGTGTATATGTTACAATTTCTAATATAAAATAATTGGGGTATTATGCAAAATCAATATTTTGAACAAACAGAAGAACAAGAAATTAAATTAACTGATTATTTACATATTATTTCCAGATACAAATGGCTGGTTCTTACAATTTTCTTGGTTGTAATTTTAGCAGCATTTTATTATACCATGAAATCACCAAGAATTTATAAAGCAACTTCAACTATTTTGCTTGAAACAAGTAAAACAAGCAACCTTCTTTTTTCACCAATGATGACAACCCAGACAACTTTGAATAACAATATTGAAATTCTGAAAAGTCGTCCGGTTATGAGTATCGCATATCAGATTTTACAACAACACCCAGACTTCGAATCTTTTCCAATAAATGAAAATAAAGAACCGGGATTTGATCCAACAAATTATTTGAAAAATATAATAGATATCAATTCCCAAAGAGAAACGGATATTTTATCTATCAGTTTTGAATCAACAAATCCTGTGGAAGCAATGGCTCTGGCAAATGCTGCAGCTAATGCATTAATGCTGCAGGATACAGACTATGCACGAATCGAATTCAAAAACGTGAGGGAATTCTTGGAAAACAGATTAGATGAGAATGAACGCCGTTTGAGAACATCTGAAGAAGATTTACGAGCTTATAAAATTGAACACGGAATTTCAATGCTCTCTGAAGAAACAGTGAAATTGATCGAACGTTCTTCTGATTTGGAACTTTTGCTTTCTGAAGCTGAAACTGAACTTGAAGTTGCGATAAACCATTTAACTTACCTAACTAGTGAACTTTCTGCTCAAGATGCTCTGCTTACGGATGTTAACTCAATTTTAACTTCACCTCTTTTGCAACAACTAAGAAATGAAATCGTGACAAATCAAGCAAAATATCTCAAGTTTCTCACAAAACCAGAATATACACCTGACCATCCGGAATTACTTGCCCTAAATGAAGAGATAGAAAATGCCAAAATTAAATTGAATAAAGAAATTCAGCAAATTACTACTGTGAAGGCAGGAACTTCTGATCCTCTTATTTACAGAAGCGAACTTATCCAAAAAATTTCAACTGCTAAAATCGATCAAAATATTGCGGAATCTAAAGTAGAGAATTTAAGAAAAATAGCTGAAGACTATAGTAGGAAAATGACAACTTTGCCAGATACGGAAGTTGATCTCGCCAGGTTGCAGAGAAATTATTCGATAAATGAAAAAACATATTCCATGCTCATCGAAAAATATGAAGATGCGAAAATTGCCGAGAAATCTAAAATCGGTATTATTCGTATGGTAGAGGAAGCCCAAATTCCCCAAAATCCGATCAAACCTAATAAGAAGATGAACATGATAATTGCGTTCGTTCTTGGAGCAGGTTTGGGGATTGGTCTCGCTTTTTTACTTCACTTTTTAGATAGCAAAATCAGAACTTTCGATGATGTGAGAAAGTATGTCTCTTTACCAACTTTAGGAACTATTCCTTACATCACAGTTCATGATGCAGACCTTGATCATATCGAAAAAACGATTAAACAAAGTGAAGGAAAAGACAGAGATGAATTAGCATCCATCAGGCAACAGATGGAAGCTAAAATGATTACTCATTATGCTCCCAAATCCTCTACTTCAGAATCATTCAGGATGTTGCGAACAAACATTGTTTCCAGAAAAGAACCAAATAAATCCTTAACATTTTTAATATCGAGTTCCGGTCCTAAAGAGGGAAAAACCACAATCGTCTCAAATCTTGCTGTAACACTCTCCCAGATGGATGAGAAAGTAATATTAGTTGACCTTGACCTGCGACGTCCAATGATTCATAAATTATTCGATTTTAAAAAAGAAAATGGTATCAGTGATTTATTAATGGATAAATCAATAAAAATTGAAACCATCATAAAAAGATCAAAAATAGCAAATCTCGATGTAATCACTTGTGGTTACATTCCTCCAAATCCCTCTGAATTGTTGTCTTCAAAAAGGCTGGATGAAGTACTTTCATATCTTAAACAAAAATACGATTACATTATGCTGGATTCACCTCCAACAATGGCAGTGACTGACTCGATGATTATCGCAGCAAAAGCGGATATTAGAGCATTAGTAGTTAGAATCAATCAAGCAGATAAAGTCATTGTTAAAAGAATCAAAGAGATATTAGAGAACATAAATATGACTTTTACAGGTGCAATTATAAATGGAATACATCCTCAAAAATATTATAGCAGGTATGAATATAATTATTACTATTATTACTATTATGGGAAAGAAGAACTAAAAAAGAATGGAAATATATCGAAAATCTCACGCAAAGATAAACCTGTTTCTGGATATCTTAAAAAAAAGAAGTGATGGTTTTCATCAGATAAGAACAATTTTTTCTGAAATAGAACTTTTTGATTCTATCACATTTACTTTGACAGAAAATAATTCTATTAAGATTTTGGCGTGCAAAAATTTTATTAAAACTGAAGATAATTTAGTTTATAAAATTGCGTTCTTTATAAAGAAAAAATATAATGTGAGTAAAGGTGTGAAAATTAAATTAGAGAAGAATATTCCTCTTGCTGCTGGTTTAGGTGGAGGTAGTAGTAATGCCGCCCAGACCATTTCTGCACTTTCAAAATTATGGAACTTGAATTTATCTGAAAATGAGATGAATGAAATTGCTTCTAAGTTTGGAAGTGATATCAATTTCTTTTTAGTTGGAGGATGTGCTCTGGGAGAAGGGAGAGGAGAGCAAATTACCCCTCTTAACGATATTGAAATTAATAATATTTTATTAATTAATCCGGGATTTGCCATTTCCAGCAAAGGAGCTTATGAAGCAACTACGATTTCAGATAATGAAAATCCAAATTGGAAAAAACTGCTTAAAACAGGAAATATAGCCTTCTGCAATAACAAATTAGAAGAAACAGTTTGTGAAAGATTTTCCGAAATACAGAATATAATCAAATATTTACAGGAAAATGGTGTGCAAAAAGCAATGCTGTCTGGCAGTGGAGCCACTGTTATTGGTTTTTGCCCGAATCATTACACAGCAAAAAAAATTGCGAATTATTATTCCAAAAAAGGATATTGGAATCTTATAACCAAAACTAAAAGGAGAACAAAATGAACATTACAGATGTTAAAGTTTTTATCAGAGAAGGAAATCAAAATCAACTTAAGGCTTTCGTAAACATTGTGATCGATGATGCTTTTATTGTCAGGAACATCAAAGTAATAGAAGGTGAAAACGGTCTTTTTGTGGCAATGCCAAGCCGCAAATTAAGCAATGGTGAATATCGAGACATCGCTCATCCCATCAATACAGAAACCAGGAAACAAATTGAGGAAATAATAATTTTAAAATACAAAGAGGTTCTAAAAGGCGCACTCTCTGCAGCAGGAGCAAGCGATACTAATGTAGAATAAATATGTATTCAAGGTTAAAAATCTTCTCCGGAAATGCCAATATCAAGCTTTCTAATGAAGTGGCAAAATATGCCGGCATTCCCCTCAGCGACGCCGAAGTTTTTAAATTCTCTAATGATAATACATTTGTTAAAATAAATGAGAACGTTAGAGGAGCAGATACTTTTATAATCCAGCCGACATGTTATCCTGTTAACGATAGCTTGATGGAGCTTCTCATTATGATCGATGCTTTGAAAAGAGCATCAGCTCAGAGAATCAACTGCGTTATTCCTTACTTCGGTTATGCCAGAACAGATAAAAAGGACCAACCGCGGGTTCCAATAACTGCCAAGCTGATAGCAGATATTTTAACGATTGCCGGTGCAAACCGGATTGTGGCGATGGATTTACATTCCAGCCAGATTCAGGGATTTTTCAATATTCCGGTCGATCATCTTTCAGCTTTGCCAATTTTTACCAGGTATTTTAAGGCTCATCTGGATTTAACAGATGTAGTTGTTGTGTCGCCGGATACAGGTGGAACAGATAGAGCTCGCTCTTTGGCAAAAAAATTGAGATGCGGTATAGCTATCGGAGATAAGCGTCGAACTGGAAATGATAATAAATCTGTAGTCTTAAATATCATTGGTGATGTGAAAGGCAAAACAGCTATTATTTTCGACGACATCATAGATACTGGTGGCAGTCTTACAAAAATTGCCAAAGTTCTGATAGAGCACGGAGTAAAAAAAATCTTTGCTGCCTGCTCTCACGGAATTTTATCTGGAGATGCAGTAAAGAACCTTGAAAATTCTCCCATTGAAAAATTATTCATAACCAACTCAATTCCTCTATCTGATAAAGATAAGATGAATTGCAAAAAAATCGTGCAATTGTCAATAGCAGAACTTCATGCTATTGCTATAAAAAAAATACATACGGAAGAATCATTAAGCATATTGTTTAGATAGATTCCTAACGGAGGAAATAGTGAATTTAAATCTTGAAGCTGAACTTCGCAAAAAAGGGAAAAGATCTGATTTAAATGAATTACGTAAAGCCGGATTCATACCCGGCATTATTTATGGTGAAGGAAAGGAAGGAATTCCGATTTCTATTCCCAAAATCTCCTTCCTCAAAGCATACAAAAAAACCATCGGAGAAATGGTTTTCTATGATATTTCTGTTGATAATAAAAAAATCAAAACTGTTATTAGAGAAAAACAAATTCATCCGGTTTCAAGAGAAATTCAGCATATCGATTTCTTAGAACTTCACAAAGGAAAAGAAATCACTTTAGAAATCCCTATCAAGATTATTGGTGATGCACCCGGCACTCATGAAGGCGGGCTTCTGGAAGTGCTCGTTAGAAAAATCGAAATTTCATGCCTGCCAAAAGATGTTCCCGAAGAAATCGAAGTTGATGTTTCTAACCTTGATATTGGTGATGTCATTCATTTTTCCCAAATCAAATCGGAAGATATGCAAACAAAATTATCTGGTGATACAACTATCGTAGCAGTTCGCGCTCCAAGAAAAATTGAAGAAGCTGAAAAAGCTGAAGAAATTGAAGAGGAAGCCGTCGAAGCCGGAGAAGCTGCTGAAGAAAAAACTGAAGAAACTACCGATTGATGAAATTAATTGTCGGACTTGGTAACCCTGGAAAGAAATACAAAAATAACAGACATAATGTGGGTTATCTTCTTTTGGAAAGATACAGCAAAAAAGCTGATCTTTCTTTTAAGAAACGAATAAAATATGATTTCATCAAAAATTCTGATGCGGTTTTCATTAAACCAAAAACATATATGAATAGAAGTGGAAACGCAGTTACATCGGTTTTTTCCAAATATAAATTTGATGATATTCTTGTAGTTGTGGATGATGTGAATCTTCCTCTTGGAGAAATCAGGTTGCGTAAAGAAGGAGGATTTGGAGGTCACAACGGGCTGAGATCAATTGCAGAAGCTCTTGGTTATGATGAATTCAAGAGACTCAGGATTGGCGTTAGTATACCGGAGAACAAAAATCTTTCGGATTATGTTCTTTCCGATTTCTCTCAAGATGAACTTCAAATTATGGAAATAGTACTGAATTTTTCCGAAGCTCTTTTAAATGAATATTTTAAAAAAGATTTTAGCGGCATGCTAAATTATTATAGTAAATCTAAAGAATCCTATTCTGAGCAAATCTCAAAAGCTCAGAATCAATAGACCAAAGGAGGTTAAATGCAAAAAAAGTATGAAAGTATGGTTGTATTTTCACCATCTTTAACTGATGAAGCTTTAAAAGAAGAAAATGAAAAAATTCTTTCTTTCATCAAAGAAAACAGTGGTGAAATATTGAAAACAGATGAATGGGGTAAGAAAACTCTCGCTTATGAAATTAAAAAATTCACTGAAGGTTTTTACTTTGTGAATTATTTCAATCTTGAACCTGCCAAAACTCATGATCTGGAAAGAACTTACAGATTGAATGAAAACATCATTCGTTATAATCTTTTAGCTAATGATTAACAGGAGGAAAAAATGGCTAAAGAATTGAGATTACCGAGAGTAAACAGTGTGATAATTAGTGGTAGATTAACCCGAGACGTGGAGTTGCGATATACACAGAGTGGAACTCCTGTAGCAAAAGTACCCATTGCTTTTGATCGTAGTTACAAAGATGCATCTGGCGAGTGGCAACAAGAAGCAAGTTTCATGGATGTTGTTGTCTGGAGCAAACGTGGTGAACAATGCGCTGAATATCTTAAGAAGGGAAGTCCTGTGCTTATAGAAGGTTATCTTAAAACTCGAACTTACACTGATAAAGATAATCAAAATCGTAAAATTGTGGAAATTGTAGCACAACGAATCAATTTCTTAGAAAAATCTGAAATAGTCGCTCAAGCATCTGAGGAACAAACAGAAAAAAAAGTAAATGAAAAAGCACCTGCTGCAACAACCACAGATGATGAGGTACCTTTCTAAATAAAATTGGAGAATATGATGCAGGAAAAAGTCGAAAAAAACACACAACCATCTGAAGCAAAACCTGAAGCAAAACCTGAAGAGAAAAAAAAATATATACCGAGAGGTCAGGGAAGAACAAAATACTCGAGACCAGGAAGTAGATTCTCTAACAAAAAATTCTTTTTCAAGAAGAAAGCATGTTTCTTCTGCAAAAATAAAAAAGTTGAGATAGATTACAAAGACGTTTCCTTAATGAAAAGATTTGTTGCTGTAAATGGAAAAATTACTCCTCGCAGATTTTCGGGAACGTGTGCCAAACACCAGAGAAAATTGGCTACTGAAATCAAAAAAGCACGTCAGATGGCATTAATCCCGTTTATCGAACAATAATAGAAGTGATTTCAGTTGCTGTATTATCTGCTTTAATAGCATTGTTTTCCCCTTTCTGGGGCTTGATCTTTATAATAAATTTTGGTTATAAATACCAAAATCAGAAAATCGTGTTTTATTGTGTATTTGCTGGTGCAATAATTTTCTTAATGATAATTGGTAAATTTTTCGATATTGTTACACTTTTTGATATATTGATTGGTGTAGGAATTTCTTCCGCTTATTATTTCCGGAACATCATAAAAAAATATGATTACAAAGGAATTATACTTAGCATATCTTTTATCAATATTGGATACGCCATTGTTCGTCATCTTGTATTTGGAAAAATTTTACTCAGGAACCTGAATGAGGTTTTTCAACAATATGCGGAATTGATAAAATCCAATTTCCAGGAAAACAGTGAACAATTCTTCCTGGCATTGGAAATTACTGAAAAAGCTAAATTATTAATGATAAATTATTATCCGGCAATTTGGGCGATAACAATAATCTTTGCCATTTATCTTGCATCGATTTTTTTCTCTAAAAAAGCCATGAAAAAATGGGAACATAAAAAAGTTCGATTACCATTTTTCCTGGTTTATATTCTGATTGCAATCCTGATTTTTGTTATCTTTCCAAACACAAGAAAAATCGGTATGAATGGCTTATTGATGCTAACACCTTTGTTTCTTATTCAAGGAATTTCTTTGTTAGATTTCTATACTGGCAATTTCTTCAAGAAACATAGAATCTTCTTTATATTCTTCATTTTATCAGTGATTTTGAATTATTATTTAATAGTTCTTTTAGCATTTGCAGGCTTATTGGAAACCTGGTTCAATTTTAGAAAAATCGAAATATCGGAGGATTTGAATGAAAGTAATCTTAGTTAAAGATATAGCAAAAATGGGTTTAGCAGGAAGCGTCATAAAAGTAGCTGATGGTTATGCAAGAAACTATCTTCTTCCCAAAAAATTGGTGATTTTAGCTACAAAAAACAACTTAGCAAAAATCGAAACTATCAAGAAAAAAGCAGAACTGGAAAAACTGGAAATCGAAAATCATTTTAAAGCATTAGCTTTGAAAATCAATGATATCACGCTAAAATTCACAAGAAAAGCTGATGAGAATGATCATCTTTTCGGTTCAGTTTCAGAAAATGATATTGTGAAATCTTTAGCAGAAAAAGGAATTGAAATCCATAAATCTGTTGTGGATATTCAAAAACATCTTAAAGAAATAGGTTCTTTTGAAGTGCAAATAGCTTTCTCATCGGAAATTACTGCAAATTTAAAAGTTAATATTGAAAAAGAATAATCTGAATGGAGGTAATGTGAAAAAAGTATTAAAAACATTAGCAACAATTTTAGGATGGATTATCCTGTTCGCAGCTTTTGCTTCGTTAGGTTTTTTCACTGACGAACCAAAAACCGGTGTTTCGATATATTTTGTCTTTTTCCTGATAGTATTTGGACTTATCTTTCTTTATACAAAAAAGCATCATAAGAAACAACAAGTTAATCCGAAAGTTATAAATATCCTTCATAAAATTTTTGGTACGATTCTTATTCTTCTCGCTTTATTCAGTCCTTCAATAGTTTTTGGAAAAGCCAATTTCCCATTTTTTTCTTATTTTTTGATTACTGTAATCACAGCCGTGTTAATAGCAATCGGAACTATCGCCATCTCAATTATTCATAACTCAAAAGATAAAAGTGCAGTGTCAAAACTCTTGGGTTATCTTTTGCTGGTTGTAATTTCTGCAATTCCGGCTATTGGTGTTTTGCAGAGTAATGCAATATTGGATGTTTTTTCCAATGCTTATAGCGCACTCGGTTTTGCTTACTGGGCTTCTCTGGCTGTAGCAGTTTTTTCATGGTGGGGAATTTCTCTTTTCTTTAAGAAAGAATAAATCATGGATTTTATTTCTGCCGGCAATGTCCTTCAGAAATTAGTTCTCGATATTGCCGGACCCGAATTCAGGAATTTGGTGAAGATTGCTTTTGGCTGGAAAAAAATTGTGGGTAAAATTTTAGCTGAAAGAACTTCCATCCAGAAACTGGAAAAAAAAGTACTTTTTGTATCCGTTACAAATAATGTCTGGATGCAGGAATTAGTTCTGAATAAAAGTAAAATAATCGAAAAGATAAAAACGGTTTTGAACGTGGAAATTGAAGATATAATATTTTTCTTAAAACAGAGAAAGAAGAGAATTCGTTCTGTTTAATCTGGAACTGAAATGCCTAAAATAGCTACATCGATATTAACAGCAGATTTCAATAATCTCCAACAAGAAATTTTAAAAATTCAGGATGCTGAAGCAGATATTCTTCATCTGGATGTGATGGATGGTCATTTTGTACCGAATCTTACCTTTGGACTTCCAATTATCAAACAAATAAAAGACATCAGTAAAATTCCTGTGGATGTTCATCTCATGGTTTCCAATCCTCAAAATTATCTGGAAATTCTCGCTGAATGGGGAATTGAATACGTTTCTATTCACCAAGAAGTTGTGCATCATTTACATCGTCAAATTTCAGTTCTGAAATCGAAAAAAGTAAAAGCTGGAATTGCTTTAAACCCGGCAACTCCGATTGAAACGATTTTGCCGATTTTGCCTGAACTCGATTTTGTGCTTTTGATGAGTGTTAATCCCGGTTTTGGTGGACAGAAATTCTTACCGCTTGTTTATAAGAAAATCATGGAATTAAAAAATATTGCAGTTTCTGTAAATCCGGATTTAGAAATCGAAGTGGATGGTGGTGTAAATAACGATAATGCGCCGAAATTAGTAGAAGCCGGAGCAGATATCCTGGTTTCCGGTTCTTACATTTTTGGAAGTAATGATTATAAAAAACAAATTTTAAGTTTACGAACTTAATATAAACCTGTCTTTTTTTTAGGTTCAATATATGTTCAATAATCTAACAGATAAATTTGAAATAATTTTTAAGAAACTCCGTGGACACGGCAAGCTTTCCGAGCAGAATATTCAGGATTCAATGCGTGAAGTTCGGCGAGCACTTCTGGAAGCAGATGTAAACTTCAAAATCGTAAAGAATTTCATTTCTGAAGTAAGTAAAAAGGCTGTTGGCAAAGAAGTGATGAAAAGCCTGACTCCGGGTCATCAGGTCGTAAAAATTGTTCATGAGCAACTTATAAATCTGATGGGAACAGAAAAATTTCCTGTAAAACTTCCTGATAATCGCTTGAATAAAATCATGTTAGTGGGATTGCAGGGTTCCGGAAAAACAACGACCTGTGCAAAGATTGCAAATCTATTCAGGAAGCAATCATTCAGCCCGATGATGGCTGCTTGTGATATCTATCGTCCTGCTGCTATCCATCAATTACAAGTTCTGGGTAAACAATTGGACATTCCTGTTGTGGCGGATGAGAAATCTAAAAACGTGATAAAAATCGCCAAAACAGCTGTGAAAAAAGCAGAAAAGGAAGATGCGAATATTTTGATTTTTGATACAGCAGGCAGACTTCACATCGACAGCAAAATGATGAAAGAACTTCGAGATTTGAAACAGCTCTTAAAACCGGATTTTATTTTCTTTGTTGCAGATGCAATGACCGGACAGGATGCTGTGAACGTAGCCAGAGAATTCAATGAACAGCTCGAATTCAGTGGAGTTATCCTTACCAAAATGGATAGTGATGCTCGTGGTGGAGCAGCACTTTCCATCAAAGCTGTAACAAACAAACCAATTATATTTGTGGGCACCGGTGAAAAAATAACAGACCTGGAAGAATTCTATCCGGAGCGAATGGCAAGCAGAATTCTGGGAATGGGCGATGTTCTTAGTTTCATCGAAAAGGCAGAAGCTGCTATAGATGCTGAAGAAGCAGAAAAACTGGCTTTAAAGCTAAAGAAGAATCAATTTACTTTTTCCGATTTTTTAAGCCAGCTTCAGCAAATCCAAAAAATGGGTCCTATCGATCAATTGATGGGAATGATACCGGGAATGAACAAAATGAAGAACCTGCAAGTAGATGAAAAGGAAATCAAACATGTGGAAGCTATCATCTATTCCATGACTCCGGAAGAGAGAGAAAAACCTTTTTTAATAAATGGCAGCAGACGCTACAGAATCGCCAAAGGAAGCGGCACATCCATCCAACAAGTAAATAGATTGGTCAAGCAATTCAATCAGATGAAAAAAATGATGAAGCAATTTAAGAATCCAAATTTTATGAAAGGAATGAATTTACCTTTCTAAAATAAGAGTTCTTTATAAAAAGTAATGGCTCACGGATTTAAATAAAGCTGATTAGAGGAACATTTTGGAAGCTATAAATTTGCTTGATCCAGTTCAAAAATATGTAAAGAGTTTTTAGAATGAACTCAAAATAATGCTTGACGATAAAATCGAGTAAAAAAAAATCCAATAGAGATATTGTATATTATTGTAAGGAGTTGAAATGGTAAAGCTTCGGCTGAAGAGAATGGGAGTTATAAATAAGCCTTTTTACAGAATTGTTGCTGTAGATTCACGCAAAAAACGAGATGGAAAATACATCGAATCTTTGGGATATTACGATCCTAAAACAGAACCTTTAACCTGCAAGATTGATATTGAAAAAGCCATAAACTGGTTAAAAGTCGGAGCTCAACCTTCCGCAACTGTACGTTCTTTATTCAAAAAAGCAGGCGTCCTGGAAAAATGGCATAACCTAAGATTTGAGAAAAAGGATATAGAAACTGATCCTGAAACAAAACCAAGTAAAGGAGTGGATAATGAAAGAACTGATTGAATTCATCGTTAAAGCTCTCGTTGATGACCCGGGCTCTATCAATGTAACAGAAGTTGTTGGTGATAAAATCATCATTTATGAACTGAGAACTGCCAAAACCGACATTGGAAAAGTGATTGGAAAACGCGGTCGTACTGCTGGTGCAATTCGCACAATTCTTAATGCTGTTTCTGCCAGACAAGGAAAAAGAGCTGTACTCGAAATTATCGAGTAAATGCAAATTTCAGATTTAATCCCAATAGGGAAACTTGGAAATTCTATCGATAAGAACGGATTCATTTCATTTAAAAAAAATAGAAATTTCCAACCGTTTTATTTAGATTTAAAAGATCTATTTTTGGTCTTTACAGATCATAGAGTGAGATATGTGACTATAGATAAAGTAATTGGCGGGAACAAACTGAAAATCAGGTTTGAGGAAACTGAAGTTACGAAAGAAGCTGCTAAAGCTGGAAAAGTTCAGGTGATGCTTTCTAATACTGATATGGAAGAAGTCATTGCCAAACATGATTCAGAAAGCGACATTGATAAGTTTGTGATTTTCCAGAACCAGAATATCGGATTTGTTGTGGACATCCTGATAACACTTGCACATAACATTTTAATTGTTGTACTTGCTGATGAAAAGGAAATTATGATTCCAGATGTGGAATTTTATATCTCTAAAAAAGATAAGCAATATATTTTTGTGAAAAACATCGAAGGATTGCTGGAGTTATGAAAATCGACATTCTGACTCTTTTTCCGAAAATGTTCGAAAATTTCCTATCTGAAAGTATAATCGGAATTGCCATCCAAAAGAAAGCTCTGGCTGTAACTATTACTGATATCAGGGATTTCGCTACTGATAAACATCGCACCGCAGATGATTATCCTTATGGTGGCGGAGCTGGAATGGTGATGAAACCTGAACCTCTTTTCGGTGCTATTGAACATGTTCAGAAAGGTAAAGATATTCCAGTGATTTATTTTACTGCTCAAGGTAAAATTCTTACGCAAAGTCTTGTTAATGAATTCTGCAAAATCCCCGAAATGATTTTCCTGTGCGGTCATTACAAAGAGATCGATCAAAGAATTCGTGATAAATTCGTAACTCATGAAATTTCAATTGGCGATTATGTGCTATCCGGCGGGGAAATTCCTGCCATGGTTATGATTGATGCTTTGGCAAGATTGCAGGAAGGCGTTCTTGGTGATATTGATTCTGCTTTAACAGATTCACATCAAAACGGAATTTTAGGCTGCCCGCATTACACGCGACCTCCGGAATTCAAAGGTATGAAGGTTCCAGAAGTTCTTCTTTCGGGAAATCATCTGAAAATCGAAGAATGGAGAAAGCAGAAAGCTCTGGAAATCACCAGAAAAAATCGACCTGACCTTCTTGAAATAGATTGATGAATGAAACAGAATCTTTATGTCGGATTGGTTCATTATCCGGTTTACAATAAATTTAAAGAAGTTGTAACAACATCCATCACCAATCTTGATATTCACGATATTGCCAGAAGCTGCAAAACTTTCGGAGTAAAGAACTTCTTCATTATCAATCCTTTGGAAACACAGAAAAACCTGTTGGAGAGAGTCCTCAAATTCTGGAAAACAGAAATTGCAGATTTTTATAATCCGGACAGGGTTAATGCTTTATCTATAATTGAATACTCAGAAACCATTGAATCTGTTATTGAAAAGATAAAAAATCAGGAAGAAGTTCATCCTCTCATCATTTCAACAACAGCTACAAAACTAAAAAACCAGTTGAGTTTTAAAAAATATGAAAAAATCCCAAAACCTGTTCTTTTACTTTTTGGAACAGGAAACGGTTTAACTAAAGAAATTCATAAACTTGCAGATTTCGTTTTAGAACCAATTGGAGGTGTTGGCAATTACAATCACCTTTCTGTTAGAAGTGCTGTAGCTATTGTTCTGGATAGGCTTTCTTCCGAAAAATAAAGGAGGAACAATGGATCTAATTCATCAAATTGGAAAAGGACAAATGCGAACTGATTTTCCGGAATTCAAAGTTGGTGATACTGTGAAAGTACACTACAAAATCAAAGAAGGTTCCAAAGAAAGAATCCAGGTTTTTCAGGGTATTGTTATTCAAAAAAGAGGGATGCAGATTTCCGCCACATTTACTGTGAGAAAAATCAGCGGTGGAATTGGTGTGGAAAGAATTTTCCCGCAACATTCACCCAACATCGATAAAATCGAGGTGGTGAGATTTGGACGCGTGAGAAGAGCAAAACTCTTTTACCTCAGAAAAGCCAAAGGTAAAGCAGCTCGAGTTAAAGAAAAAAAGCGATACTAATAGGAAAGGGAAGTCAATTGACTTCCCTTTTTTTATTTCAAAATCTACATTAATAATTCCGATGACTTGTAAATATTATATTGTCTTTAAAGAAAATTTGACAATATTTCATTTATATTTTTTTTTAGATAAGAAGATTAATCATAAAAGAAGGGAAAATGAATTTAGAGGGAATTAAGAATTACTGGATAGAATCATCCGATGAAGATTTTGACACTGCAGAAACTCTATTTAAGAATAACAAATATTCTCCCAGTATGTTTTTCTTACATCTTGCCATCGAAAAAAATCTTAAAGCTCTTTTCATTCATAAGAATAAGAAAGAACCTCCATTCGGACATAATTTAACAACTATTGCTTCAAAAATTAAAGATGTGAATTTTGATAAAACGAAACTTAAAGAATTTGCTATTATTTCAACCTTCAATATCCAAACAAGGTATAATGACTACAAAAGGGATTTTCATAATATCTGTGATAAGAATTTTGCTGATAAATATTTATCTATTGGAAAGGATTTAATATTATGGCTAAAATCCCAGATGAAATAGTAAAATCCATAAAAAATTTTAGAGCCAACATTCAATCTGACATCCAAGTGAAAAAAATTATCCTTTTTGGTTCTTATGCAAAAGGAAATTTTTCTGCAGATAGTGATGTGGATGTTTGCATTATCACAGAACAATCAAAAAATAATTATCTGACTTTATTGAAAATTATCCCAAAAATAATCGATATAGACCTTAGAATTGAACCTGTTGTTTTTTCTGAAAAAGAATTCAATGCATCTACTGTGTTCGGTTTACTGAAACAAATAAAAAAATATGGAATTGAAATATAACGTTTTATTTCTGCAAAAAATTAAAAACCAATAATTTAATCTCAGTCATTTCCTCAATAGCATATTTCAAACCTTCTCTGCCGAAACCTGAATTTTTAATTCCTCCATAAGGCATATTATCGATCCTGTAAGTTGGATAATCATTGGCAATCACACCACCAACTTCCAGGGTTTTGAAGGCATAAAAAACGTTTTCATAACTATTGGAAAAAACTCCTGCTTGAAGACCGAATTTGCTGTCATTCACCATATTTACAGCTTCTTTGAAATCTGAATATGGCTCGATAATAACAAGAGGAGCAAACGCTTCTTCACAATAAACCTTCATATCTTTTTTTGTATTTACGATCAAAGTAGGCTCAAAAAGAGTTCCATTTCTTTTTCCACCAACCAGGATTTCAGCACCTTGTTCTTCAGCTTCGTTCACCCAGTTTTCCACTCGTATTGCTGCTGTTTCATTAATTAACGGACCAACAATTGTTTCGGGATTTTCAGGATTCCCAAATCCAATATTCTCCATCTTACGGATGAAGATTTTCAGAAATTCATCATAAATATTTTCATGAACATAAATTCTTTGAACTGAGATGCAAACCTGACCTGAATAAGCAAAGGCCCCAATTATATTACGCTCGACAGCGTTTTCAATATCTGTGTCTTTATCAATAATAGCAGCAGCATTTCCACCTAATTCCAGAATAGTTCTTTTGTATTTGATTAACCTTCTCAAATTCCAGCCAACTTCATCACTACCGGTTAAAGATAAAAGCTTGAAATTATTATGCAAAGCTAATTTCTGAGCAATATCACTGCTTGTAGGAACAACGTTCACCTGGCCTGGTATTGTTCCGACATTCTCTAAAACTTCTGCTAATTTCAGCGCAATAAGAGGAGTTTGTGAGGATGGTTTGATTGTTATTGTATTTCCGCTGGCAATGGCTGGAGCCACTTTGTGTGCAACCAGGTTTAGAGGAAAATTGAAAGGAGATATGCCAATGATCGGTCCAATGGGAAACCTTCTGGTAATGCCAAACCTTCCTTCAGATGCTTTATTAAGATCAAAGGGAACAACTTCTCCGCTGATTCTTTTTGCTTCCTCTGCTGCAATCGTAAAAGTGAGAATTGCTCTATCCACTTCACCCTTGGCAAAACGGATCGGTTTCCCTGCTTCCTTCACCATCAAATCGATGAATTCAGCTCTCTTTTCATCGATGCCTGCTGCGATGTTCAGCAGGATTTCTGCTCGCTTATGTGCAGGAAGATGTCGGGTTATTTCAAATGCTTGAACATTGGAATCCACAACCAGGTTGATTTGCTTTTCTTCTAATAGAAAAACTTCATCAATAACCTGATTATTATATGGATTAATTACTTTTTTTGTTTTTGATGAATCCAACCACCTGTTATTAATAAAAAATTTTCGCGCCATTCCTACTCCTTTGTCAGCAATCACTCCCAACCTGTATCCAACTCTTCACTAATAATATCTTGAATAATATTTTCAATTTCAACCTTAATGCTGTCTGGAATCAGTTCTTCAAAATCATGAAAAGGAGCAATTCCAACTCCTTCATTTTCCAGGGTTCCGTGATAAACTCCTCCTGCATTAAAATTATTATTAACAAAATCTTCAACAGTATCATAAACTGCATTATCAGCTCTTTTCAAACAGGAAGAAAGAAGAATATCCTGAACTTCCGGTAAAAAATAGTATTCATCAACATCCACTCCTATTCCCCACTTCTCATTCTCTTTTGCTGCCAGCAAAACACCATTTCCGGTTTGACCTGCTACAGCAAAAATCACATCAACTCCATTAATAATCAGACTATCAGCCAAACCAAATCCAAGCTCTTCGTCATAGAAACTATTTGCATAGGTTCCATCTTCAGTCACATTTTTGTTATATTTCTCATTGAAATAATTTTTCCCATTCAGATAGCCAACAATAAACTGGTTAACAGGAGGAATATCCATCCCACCTACATATCCGATTTTGGGTTCAATCGAATCATGTAAATCTGCCCAGAAAGCAGCCAGAAAACCTAAAGGAAAAGAAGCTTCGTCCGTCTCAAAAATTATGCTTTGAATATTTTCCAAAGATTCTTCAAATTCAAAATCAATAATTGCAAAATCAACTTCCGGTAATATCTGGGCAATATTATATGTTGCTTCACTCTGTGCAAATCCAATCGGGAAAATCAATTCACAACCGTTTTCTGCCAAACCATTCATTACAGATTCGAAATCTCCAACTGAATCTGCTTCTGCATATTCTGCAGTAACATCAAAATCTTCTGCAGCTCTTTGCAGACCTTCCTGGCAATTGCCGGTAAAACTCTGATTTTCAAATCCGCCAAAAGATGAAATCATTCCAATTTTAATCGAGGAATCATTTGAGTTATTACAGGATAAAATCATAATTAAAATAAACAGAATTAAAAATTTCTTTGTCATTTTATCTCCAATTTCTGAAGTTTGAGCGTCTGTTCTTCATTCCCACGCAGAACAGTCTGTGTAAATCTGAGTTGAAACTTGAACAAATCTCCTTTAGATATATCTGGTTTATTATTTCTTCCTGACAGAAACAGTGCCGGAAGGATATTTCCTTATTTGATAAGAATTTTTTGGATTAATAGCAGAATTTATTTTTTTAATCAACTTTGCATGTTGGATTTGTTTTTTTAAAATGGTTGTCGCATCTTCAAAATCCAGAAAAATATTGGCAATATTCCATGCTGCCAGAGAAAGACAATTTTCAATAGTAGAAAAAGCATTTTCTTTCCGATCCGGTTTTACTTTACCTTTCCTTAAATAATAAGCTGTCACAAGTTCATCATAAAATGAATTAATCTCAGAAATCTGCTCTGTAAAATACTGATGTGGATTCTTTATCCTTTTCCGTCTTCCCATCTTAATAGAAAATTTATCCAAAGATTTGCGCGTATCAGCTTCCATGATCTGGTGAACTGTCTCTTCATCATCAAATCTATATTTTCCATCGGTGTGAAAGGGTTGATGCAAATCTGCAATATAATGAGACAAAACTCCCAATTCAAAGATAAATATCTTCAATGACGTATCCAATATTTTCTTTAGAAAAGGAGCTAT
The DNA here is from genome assembly GCA_964457455.1 of uncultured Candidatus Cloacimonadota bacterium. GTDB lineage: Bacteria > Cloacimonadota > Cloacimonadia > Cloacimonadales > TCS61 > JABMPU01. Next base: position 4,614 of record CAYWJN010000017.1, on the reverse strand, counting down.
TTTATGATGGAAAATCATTTCGTCAGGTGTATTCAGCATTTTCTGAAGGCGCATAATTTCCGAGCAGATTTTCTCGATGATTTTGCCGGTATGAACTCCGTATTGGTTTGGGGTGCAATTATAATAATGATTGGTAAAATCTTTGAAAATTCTATCAGGAGCAACAATACCCAAAATGAACATTCCCTGGTGAAGTTCCAATAAATTTGCAAAAGAAGTTTTACACTTCTTTAAAGCCTCGGAAACGATAAATTGATGAGTACGACTATCCCAAATCCACATTTGAACTCTCTTTCTGTTTTTTTCCTAAGAAGAAAATAATCATTTGCAATTATTAGTCAATAACTTATTAAAATTTAACTAACATTTCCCAGTTGAATTGTTAAATATTATCTAACTCACCCTCGATCCCTCTCTTAATCACAAGAGAGGGATGACTCATTGCAATTTTTTTCTTTATATTTCTTCTTGTTTTTCTTATGTTCCTTCTCTTTGGAACATCTTTAATATTCTCTTCAAAAAGAGAAGGACAGCAGGATGAGTTTGGGAACAAGACCGGCTTATTATTCTGTTTAGCTCCCTCCTGAAGCAGAAGCTTCGGAAAGAGAGTCAAATGATTTCTTAGTTTCTTTGTGTCTTAGTGGTTAAACAGTTCTTCTAATTCAGCTTGAGCATTTTTTTTGTTTTTCTTGACAACTCGTAGAGTTAAACTGCCGATGTATATGTAATTTTCCAAATCAAAAAAGGAGGACTTATGCGTTTGAATAAAGCTTTTAGTAAAATTTTTGTTTTAGTACTTTTCCTATCGCTTTTAGTTTGGAGCTGTTCAGAAGATTCTACAGGTCCTAATGATGAAGATGGTGATCAGCTCGGATGGGCTATTGGGGGTTCGGACGGAAATTATGGCACTATCCTTCATACAGAGGATAGTGGCACAACCTGGACAAGGCAGGGAGATTCGTTGCTTTTTGCAGATGTAGATTTTGCGGATATTTGTATTATTGATAAAAACAATTTATTGGCTGTTGGCGGTCCGCAACCCAATGGTAATTATAGTGTTTTTAAATCTGACGATGGAGGAGATACATGGACTTTATCCGGAGCAAGAACTCTTGAAAATCTTGATTATTGTGGTATTTTTGCTCTTGATGAAGATAATGTCTGGATAGTTGGAGAGCAAGGCAGTATCTATTTTTCAACCGATGTAGCAGATTCCTGGACAAAAATTGAAGTCCCTGCTGAATATCAGCAAGATCTTTTCCTCCGGATAGCTGCCAAAAGCGTTGATGAAATCTGGGTGGTTGGAGATAAGCATGTAAATGACGATTATCCGATTATGTTACATACCATTGATGGTGGAACAAACTGGGAAAGATTAAATCCCATCGAAGATTTGAATGTTAATACAGGAGACACCCGGGCATTTCCTGGGGATTAAAGTTTTCGGAAATAGTGTGTGGGCAATCGGTGGTTTCGGAAAATTTGTTATCCGCTCCGCAGATAATGGAGCAACCTGGGAAGATATAACAGGAAATTTAGGAGGAAATTGTGATGCAAATGATATTTTCCTGCTTAGTGAAACCGAAGCTTATATGGTTGCAGATTATGGCGGTGTTTTCAGTACTAACGATGCTGGTGCACACTGGACGGAATACTATGCCAATACCAATAATTGGGTAGTAGGTATTGCTATTTTGGATAATATCAATCTTTGGATCTGCGGTTGTCCCGGCGGCGCAAACGAATATTCTGTTATTAAGTATTCTGCAGATGCAGGTACAACCTGGCAGGAGCAAACTCCCCAGTTGCTTATAGATAATCCTCAAATATCACTGTATAAAATTCGGTTTATTGAGGATGATTAGAAATTCCCGAATTAATATTCTAAAGATTTACAGGATAAATTTAATCAAAGAATTCGTATACACTCCCAAAATCGTGGGTGTTCGCGATAAAATGACGGGGACACAGACATTATGCCTATTTGTTGTAGTAAAGAATTTAAGTTCTTGACCAAAAAATTAAAAGTATTTTTGATAATTATAATTGGAGGTAAGAGTAAAATGATAAAAGAAAAATATACACAATTGTTGTTATACGTCCAAATTGGTGGGATAACAACAATAAGTGATACATAATCGTTAGGCGTAATTATTTTTTAAGACATACAATAAGTAATCATAAATAATATGAGAGGAGAATCTATGGCAAACAAAAACACGTTTAGAACAAAAGGTGCTGCAAAAACCGGAGATCAACCAACTATGATTGTAGCTATTGAGCAAAATTTTCCCAAAGAGCTGCGAGTTATCGAAGATAATCTTGCCGCACAACTTTATTCTGGCTCAAATCGCTTTTGGATTAATCTAACAAAGATCGCTTCAATTAGAAACTGGATGGTTAATTTCACAACAAAATTTATGCAGGGAGGTTGGAGCTTCTGTTTAGTTCGTAAGCGTTATATTGACGAACGTCTTATTGAAGTAATTACCGAGAAGAAGATTAAAGCCGTAGTAAACCTCGGTGCAGGATTTGACACACGTCTTTATCGTCTTTCCGAAGCTCAGAACATCTCTGCATGGGAAGTTGATCAGGCTGTAAACATTGATGCTAAACGAAAGGCTATTCAAAAAGCATTAGGAGTGTTCCCCAACCATGTGAAACAAGTAAGTATAAACTTTATTAATCAGGATCTAGGGGAAGTACTAAAACGACAGGGGTATCTGGGAACTGAAAAAACCTTCCTCATCTGGGAAGCAGTTTCACAGTATTTAAACGAGGCTGCAGTTCAAAAGACTTTTGACTTTTTTTCGAAAGTACCCGTCGGAAGTCGATTAGCGTTTACCTATGTACTAAAAGATTTTATTACAGGTGAAAATCTTTATGGACAGGAAAAGATTTATAAAAAATTCATCTTAAAAGATAAAATTTGGCATTTTGGATTTGATCCTAATCAAATAGAAGCTTACCTGAACAAAAATGGCTGGAAATTAATTGAAGATATTGATTATGCCGAATTAGGTGATCGTTATGTAAAACCAACAGGGAGAAGCTTAGGCGTACTGGAAATTGAGAGGATGGTATATGCTGAGAAAATATAATTTCATATATATATAAGATTTTGATTAAAGCAGGAAAACAAGATTAAAATCGTACTGAAAGACACAAAAAATAACTACGCCTAACAATGTATAAAAAACATAAGTGGTTCGGTGGTTTACGAAGCGTTTGCACATTTAATCAGCTCCGCCAAATCTGCGATTTGACGGGTTGTTTTAAAACTCTAAATTTATGTCTAATCGCAAATTTGGCTCAGTGTAAATTGAAAGATAAATGCTTCGAAACCACTTACGTTTCTTATACTCAACGTTGTGGGCAATATAGGACAACTATGAAACAAACGGAAAAAGAAAGAATATACAAGGAACAAAAAGGGAAATGCTTTTTCTGTGAAAGAGAATTTCCATTAAATGTTTTTACATTCGACCATCTATTGCCAAGGTCTTTATCTGGCGATGATGCTTCGAATAATATTGTTCTTAGTTGCCCTGAATGCAATATGAGAAGGGCAAACAAAATGCCTTTTAGAGAAATTGAATTAGTATATTTCATTAAACAACTTTTAGATAAGCATCCAGATTTTAGAAATATAACACAGGAAGCTTTATTGTCTAATGAAGTAAGATACCGAGCAGATATTTTAGCAGAACAAAAAATTAAAGGTAAATGGGAGAAAATATTAATTGAATTAAAATCTGTTCCGACATTTACTTCTAAAAGATTAAAAAGTGTAGTTGACCAATTAAATACATACAAAACACATATTAAGGGAAATATTAAACTTGTTTTTTCTTTTCCTGGTATTTTACCAAAGACAGACAATGATTTTCTTGAAAAATCAGGTATTGAAATATGGGATAGGGATTATATTGTTAAGACTTTTGAGAAAGAAGTAAAGCAGACAGATGATAAATTATTTCAAAAATTCTTTTCATATTCTTATGTAAAACCCAAAATAGAAGACACCTTAATTGATAAATTGAAGGCAATTCCTGCTGGCAGAAATGATTGGTCTAAATATCAAAAACAGATTGGAAAAATTTTATCTTATTTATTTAGCGATACATTATCAGACCCAATTACTGAACTACCTGATAAATATGGTATAAATAGACGAGACTTTATTCTTAGAAATTATAGCGAAGAAGGTTTTTGGAAATATTTAAGAGAAAAATATCAGGCGGATTTTATAGTTCTTGACGCCAAGAATTACACTGGGAAAATCAAAAAAAATCAAGTTCTTCAAATGTCGAACTATTTAAAATCCCACGGAACAGGCTTATTTGCTATAATAATATCAAGAAACGGAGAAGAGGATAAAGGTTCATATTTTACAAGACGTGAGAAATGGGCAACAGAAAGAAAGATGATTATTATTCTTGATGATGATGATATGGAAAAAATGATACTTGCAAAAGCATCATCAAATCAACCAGAGGAGATAATAATACAAAAAATAGAAGGGTTTAGATTGGAAATGTAGGAAATACTACCCACAACAAAGTGTATAAATCATTGGGCAATAAGTGGTTAAATTAAAGATTATGCAAGTAA
>CAYWJN010000016.1:25198-36916 GCA_964457455.1 uncultured Candidatus Cloacimonadota bacterium | reverse complement strand
ATTTGAAACTCAATTTCCCAGATTTTCGCTTTGTGTTGATGTTAATAATACCGGCTATCGCACCTGAAATATTCCCTTTTATTATTTCGATATTTTCAACAATTTCAGCGGGAATCGTGGAAATATCAAAAGCCTGTCCGCTTGGATTCAAAGGAATTCCGTCGATCATAACCAATGTATGTTTACTTTTGTGACCTAATAAAGAGACAGTTTTTCGTTCACCCAAAAGAGAGTTTTCTTTGATCCAGATATCTGCTCTTTCGGACAGAACTTCGCTCACATTTTCAAATTCATTTTTTTCATCAATTGTGATTATGATTTTATTTAATGCTTCAAAACCAGTAGTTTTAATGGATGTTTCTTGAACTTTTACTCCCGGAAGAAGAAACGGTTTTTTTGTAAGATAAATTTTCTCAGGTGTTTTTTGAGCCAAATAAGTTTTATCTTCAAAACCGATTTTATGAAAAGAAATTTCATCTTTTCCCGAAACATCCATCAAAAAAAAGTATCCGGTTTTTTTTGAAATCGTGAGCTTGGTTTCTGAAGAAACGATCACGCTTTCCAGAGGTTTATTTTTCGAATCAAATACTTTACCGCAAATGGTAATTCCTTCTAAAATTTGGAAAAACAAGATGAATAAAATCATGAACTTTAATTTATTTAACATTTTTTCCCGGATAGATTAAATTCGGTTTTCCAGTAATCGGATTTGGAATTTTGTTCAAATTTGTTTCATACAATTTTTTAAGATTTTTGGTTGTGATAATTTTTTCAGGATTACCATCAGCAATCAGTTTCCCCTCTTTCATCATCAGTATTCGCTGACAATATTCTGATGCCAGATTGATATTATGAGAAACAAGAATTATCAGTTTTTTCTGTTTCAGGTTTATTTCAGAAAGTAACTGCATAATCTCTAATTGATGGTTTATATCGAGATTTGCAAAAGCTTCATCCATCAATAAAATATCAGTTTCCTGAGCCAGAGCGCGTGCAATTGTAACCCGTTTCCTTTCTCCCCCACTCAATTGAGAGAATTGTTTTTTTCTGAGTTTGAACAAATCCAATTGCTTCAAAACATTTTGAGTGATTTCTTTATCTTTTTGGGAATAACTCTGCCAATAACCTACATACGGAAATCTTCCCATCAAAACCAAATCTTCCACAAGATAATCGAACTGAAGTTTGAAATCCTGAGGGATGAAAGAGATATTTCTGGCTAAATCATTTTTGCTCCAGTTTGAAACAGATTTATTTTTAATTAGAACTTCACCTTTTTCAGGAATCAAAAAACCAATTATGGATTTTAGAAGTGTGGATTTTCCAGCACCATTAGGTCCCAAAAGTGCACAGAATTCTCCCTGTTTAAAATCTACTGAAAGATTTTGGATAACTTCTTTCCGAAAATATCCAACTTTTAAATCTTTAATTTTTATCATATTTTCTATCCATCAAAAATAAAACTTCAAAAAAAACTTGCCAATTCATACTAAATTACTATGTTATCTCAAAAGGAGATTAAAATGCATATTTCAACGAAAACCGGATATGCTGTAAGAGCACTTGCAGAGCTGGCTCTCAACTCTGATGGCAAACCTATTTCCATCTCAGAAATTTGTAAAAAACAAAATCTTCCTATTAAATATTTGGAACAACTTTTCAGGAAATTAAAGAAAAACGGATTGGTAAAAAGTGTTCACGGTTCAAAAGGTGGATACAGTTTAAATCGAGGAGTTGAAGAAATTTCGCTTAATGATATTATGCAGGCTGTGATGGAAAATTACTCCATAACTTACTGCGATGTTGATAAAGAAAACCTCGATTATTGCACTGGTTTACCTTGTGGTTTTCATGATCTTTGGGATGAGATTCAAACACATCTGGAAGATTATTTTGATTCCATAAAATTAAAACAAATAATTTCCAAATTGTAGGAGAAAAGATGAAAAGAATATATTTTGATAATTGCTTAACTTCCAAACCAGCTCCGGAAGTGATAGATGCAATGATGCCATATTTCAAGGAAAAGTTCTATTTCCCCCAAAATTTCACAAAAAACGGAACAGGAATTGATAATGATATTCAATCATTTAAGAAGGTTATTGCCGATTCGATGGGAGCAAAATCTTCAGAAATTCATTTCACAACCGGAGGAACATCCGCAAATAATATCGCTATCAAAGGTTATCTTTCTCAGAATGCCGGCAAAGGAACTCATATTATCTGCTCTGTTATCGATTATCCTGATATTCTCACAAATGCTGCTTTTTTTGAAAAAAGCGGATTCGATGTAACTTATCTCAGTGCTGCTCAAGATGGTTTGATTAACCTAGATGAGCTGAAAAATGCCATCCGTTCAGATACGATTTTATTTATGACAACTCTGGCAAATCATGTTGTTGGGACAATTCAACCGATAAAAGAAATAAGAAAGATATTGGATAATGCGGAGCACAAAATTGCTTTATTTGCAGATGCCTGTGAAGCTTACGCTCGAATTCCGATCGATGTGAATGAGCTTGGAATCGACCTGATGAGTATCAGTGCACATAAGATTCACGGACCAAAAGGAGTTGGTGCTCTTTATCAAAGAGCTGGAATCCAATTAGGTCAGGTTAAACACGGAATTCAAAGGATTGACAATCTTGAAACCGGAGGAATCAGCATTGCATCTATTGCTGGATTTGCTAAAGCTGTTGAACTGGCTTTTGGAAAATTTGAAGAAAATACAGCTAAAATTCGCAGTCTTTCAAAATACCTTCTTAAGAAAATTGAAAAAGAAATCCCTCATACTTTACTGAATGGTCTTCGTGGTGATAAAAGAGCTCCACATAATATGAATATTTCCTTTGATTTTATCGAGGGTGAAGCAATAATGATGATGATGGATTTTCATGGAATTTCTATCTCCACCGGAAGTGCCTGCGCTTCTAAGGGATTAAAACCAAATTATGTTTTGATGGCATTGGACAGAACTCACGAACAATCTCATAGTTCCATGAAATTCACTTTCAGCAGGTATAATACTTTTGAAGAAATCGATTATACTATTGAAAAATTGGTTGAAGTTGTAAATGAATTAAGACAGAGAAGTCCATTATATAACGAGGAGAAATAATGCAATATTCACAAAAAGTTTTAGACCATTTTATGAAACCGCACAATGTTGGAAAGTTGGAAAATCCTGATGCAACTGCTACAGAAGGAAGTCCGGCTTGTGGAGACCAAGTTTCTATCTATCTGAATGTAAATTCCGAAACACACATAATCGAAGACATCAAATTTCAATCTTATGGATGTGCATCCAACATAGCAACAGCTTCAATAATCACTGATATGGCAAAAGGTAAAACCCTCGAACAAGCAAAGACAATTGGCTGGAAAGATGCTGCTGAAGCTTTGGGCGGTTTACCTCCGATAAAAATGCATTGCTCCGTCCTGGCAGTTGATACTTTGCGTAAAGCAATCACGAATTATGAAATCAAACACAACCTGGCAGAAGAAGCTGTTTTTAGTAAGAATACAATCGTGGAGGAACTGAAAAAAGTAATCTACCCACAGGTCGGAGAAGATATCATAACTTTGAAAATGGTGAAATATGCTGGTTTTGAGAATGGTGTAGTAATCATTGATTTGGACATCCCAAAATTTGATAAATATCGTGAGAACGTTGCTGAAGAAATTCGTGAACATCTGGAAAAATTTAAAGAAATCAAGGAAGTGAAGATCACGATGTGAGCTGGGTTCAAGGTTCAAAGTTCAAGGTTCTGGGTTCTGGGTTCAAGGTTCAGAGGTTCACGAATTCAGAGGTTCACGAATTCACGGGTTCACGAATTCACTAATTCACGTGTTTACGTGTTCTCATCCCACAATATGCGTTTATAAAGAACAAATTTTTTCATCCCATTCCCAAGCTGGGCGGTGAGCTTCGCAGGTCTCACTTTGTTCGGCTGGAAACGAGAGTGAAGAAAAGAACTACTTACTTTTAGTCATAATAAATACAAAGAAAGGACAGCCTATAAAGGCAGTAATCACTCCAACAGGTAATTCAATTACAGCAATGTGCATTGCTAATAAATCGCAGAAAATAAGAAGAACTGCGCCACCAAAAGCAGAGAAAATCATACTGAACCTTTTATTCCCTTTCAAAATCATTCGGATTAGATGAGGAACAACCAATCCAATAAAACCGATAATGCCGGCATAAGCTACGGTTATTCCGGTAAGAAGCGAACTGATCACGAATATTTTTCTGCGTAATTTTTTAATATCGATTCCCAGACTGGTAGCTACCAAATCTCCTGTTGTGAGGATAGTTAGCTGGTTTGAGAGAGAGAATAAATAGAGCATCAATAAAATTGAAATCGAAAAAACACCCAGAAAGATTTTCCACTCGGTATTGCTGAAAATGTGTCCCAGGTTTCCCATCAGAACATTTATGATATTGCCGATATCCTGCTGATTAAAATACATCACCAAAGAGATGAAAGCAGAAAAAAACATACCAACAATAATGCCTGAAAGAAGCAGTTTTGTGTTATTGAAAAATCCTCCGAGATGCGAAAGAAACCAGACTAAAATCATTGTTAAAATTGCTCCTGCAAAACCAAAAACAGGCATGAATAAATATAAACCCATGACTCCAGCGAGGATGCTTCCCAAAGCAGCACCGGAAGAAATCCCCAAAATATATGGTTCGGCTAAAGGATTATTCAACATTATCTGGAAGGAGAAACCAACTCCTGCCAAAATGAAACCGGTTAAAAAAGCTAATAAAATTCGCGGTAATCTAACAGAAAGAATAATATGCTTTGATGAAGTTCCAAAATTAAGGTAAAAATATACTAAAATTACAACGAAAATCAGAATTAATAAAACCAGAAATTTCCTATTCATAAAAAGCCTTATGCAACAGTTTTATACCTTCAATAATTCGCGGAGAAGCTCTCAGAATCAAGTCAGGATTTATATCTTCAACTGTGTAAATACGGTTAGTTCGGCAAGCTGAAATAACATTCCAACCTTTCCTTTCTATCACTTGGTTAGCTGTTATTCCGGGATAAGTTAAAAGAATTATTTCAGGATCTGCCAGAATCACATCTTCCGGTTTGATTCTGCTGTAATCTCTGGGCAAATGAGCAAAAATATTATTTCCTCCGGCAAGCTGAATTATTTCACCAATAAATGAATTATCTGAAACACTCATTATTGGGTTACCGTAGATTTCGATGTAAACTTCTGGGGAATCGGTTGAATCGGTTAACTGGTTAATTCGGGTTTGAAGGCTGTCTGCGATGAAGTTTGCTCTTTTTTCTTTATCGAGCAGAGTCCCGATTTTTCTGATGGATGAAATCATTTCTGCGATTGATTTTGGATAAATAAGTTCAGTCTTGATATTCAACTTGTTCAATTCTGCTGCGAGATGTTTTTGTTCTAAACCGGAAATAAAAACAATTGTTGGTTTGAGCTCAATAATCTTTTCGAAATCGACTTTCCCAAAAGTGCCTACTTTAGGTTTTTTTTTTAGTCCTGTGGGAAAATTACATTCTGTTGTAACTCCTACAATATTTTCAGTACTACCAATTAATGCAACAATTTCAGCTACTTCAGGAGATGTTATAATATATCGAATTTCCTGTGAAGGTTGATTGTCTTTACAAGAAATGAATATAAGAAAACTAAAAAAAATATAAAGTAAATTTCTCTTTTTCAAAAAAAAATCCTTTTTTTTTATTAGCTTAATGCCTTTAAAATAAAAGGATTTTCCCGTTTTTCACGCAAAGCTTTCCCCCGAAGTTTACGTAAAAAACTTAAATGGCAGGTTTCCTGGCTTGCAGATTAATCTAATTATCCGAGCCTTCCCGTCCCGCACCTATTTTTCAAAATAGGTGCGGGACAGTGACTCGAATTTTTTGCTTACGGATTTACACGGATATTATTTTCGTGTTTTTTCGCGTATTTCGTGGGTATATTCTTCTGCTTACAGTGGCGGAGACCGCTCCCGACTTTAACGGGATTCCCTTTTACTTTTGCACCATTAAGCTGCACTCTATACAATTTTTGAAAAATTTAAAACTTATTTTAATGTCAAGGGTTTCGATTATTTTTTTTACTTTTTGCTTTTTCCTTTTTTACTTTCTCAAAGCAGGAGCTTTGAGTTACATTACTTCATCGGAATAGCTACAAAAACTGTTGTGCCTTCATTTTCTTTGCTGTTAATCCAGATTTTCCCATCGTGAAGTTCAACGATCAGTTTAGCAGTGGAAAGTCCCAATCCTAACCCGCTCGATCTGAACTCCGTATATCCCGAACTGTGACTGTAAATATTTGTTAATTCATAGAATTTCAGGAAAACATTTTCAAGCTCATGTTCAGGAATTCCGATCCCATTATCCTGAATATAAAAGATGAGGCTTTCTTTATCATCGATTTCTTCTTGAGCAAAAGCTGAACGTCTTGCTCCGATTACAATTGTGCCAAAATCTTTGGTGAAACGAATGGAATTCAAAACTAAATTGAAAATCATCAAACGAAATGCTTCCCAGTTAAGAAGTGCTGTAGGTAAATCTTTTTCTAATTCCAATTTAACAAACATATGTCTATCTTTAGAAATGCTTTTAGCTTCTTCAGCAATCGATTCCAGAAATTCTTTCAGGTTAACCGGACTTTTGCTAATTTTGGAAACGACTTTGTACTTATTAAAGTTAATTATATTTTCTTCAATCATATTAAGTCTTTCCAGGCTGTTATCAATTTTTTGGATAGTTTCCATTTCTGTTTTGGCAATTGTAGATTTTTTCAATCGGTTCACATAACCTTTCAGGGAAACAAGAGGAGTTTTAAACTCGTGTGACACAATGTTCATAAAATCATTTTTCAAGCTGTTTAAAGCATTTATCTCATAGTTTTTCTTTCTTAAAACCTCATATTGATTAGCATTTTTAATTGCCACGGAAATCTGGGTAAGAAGCAATTTCATAAATTCCGGTTTTATTTCCATCCTATTTTTGGGAGCATTAAAATTATCGAGATACAAAAAGCCGTGAACCTCATTTTCAACCATGATCGGAGCACAATAAACGGAAAGAAATTCAGCACCAAAATCGAGATATTCATCAAAATCAATTTCATTTTTAGCATTTTGCAAAAATATTGGTTGTTTATTCTTCTGGATTTCACTCAACACGCCTTTACTGATAAATGTGAATTTATCCAAAATGTGTTTAGAATCATCCAAAGCAACCTTGAAAACATAGTTTTCGAATTTATCCTTTTTAATCAGGAAACCTCGACTAGCTCCCACAAAGTCGAGTGCAAAAATAACCATTTCCTGTTCCAGTTTTTCAATATCCAAAATCGAGAAGAACTTCTGGGTGATATTAATCAGTTTTGTCATCAGTTCCATTTTCTTGTTTAAAGTATCGAACTCTTTTATTCGCAGCAAAATCGAGGTAAGATGAAAATGCAAAATTTTCAGGATTTCAATTTCAGCTTTCTGGAAATCCAGTTCACCTTTATCTGCGATTATCAGACATCCCACTTTTGCAGCCTTGATTCGCAGCGGAACAAAAACGACGTGTGCATATCCTATTTTTCTCTGCAAAATCCGGTTAGTTTCAATACATTTATCCATATTTTCCAGGTATCTTGCAGAATATAATTTTTTCTCATTAATGTTCACAGCAAAAAAAGGTTTTGATTTATTGTTGATTTCATCTGTTAAAACAATTGCAGAAAAGAATGGAGAAAATAATTTTTGGATTTTCTTATCTATAAAGAATTTAATGCGATTAATTTCTTTTAATTTCAGGATGTCATAAATTTCTTCCTGCCAGTTTTCAACGCCTTCATCCAATCTTGGAACAATTTTTATTGTATCTAATTTGAGATAATCATCCAGGTAAAAGAAACTTTTATTCAAGTAAATTTCTTTTTCATTTTCAGAAAGACCAATCACAGATTTTTTTAATTTTTCTTTATATTTTCTAAAGTAAAATCCGGCTCTCTTTTCTGCCTTCAAATTTGCATAAATCTGGATAAGAATTTCATAAACTTCAATTTCTAAAAGGAACATGTTTTGATTATGAACAAATCCCAGAATTTCCAATAGTTCGCGAATCAGTTTTCGCAGGTTTATCTTTTCATCCAAAAGTTGTACCCTGATCTGGCGAATCTGAAGAACTTTCTGCCAATAAACAAAATTATTCTTTTCACAAAGAATTTGAGCCTTCTGAGACATTTCAAGTGCTTTTTCATAATCGCCAAAACCAATATAACATTCTGTAAAACGAATATAATTAATAGCTTGTGCATAAACACTCTGAGTTTGCTGAGTATATTTGAATGCCTGCTCGATTATCTCAACAGCTTTATCATATTCTTCTCGTTTCAAATGAAGATTACCAATCATCTGATAGTAAAATTCGTATTCTTTTGCTTCCAGGAAAATATCTTTATATTGTGTAGTCAGGTTTTCAATTTTATCAAAATCACCAATATTAAAGAGAAAATAAAAATAAGTCTTAATAAGAGGATTAACCTGTTCGATCTTACCTTCTATTAATTCGGGAACATTCTTTTTTATAAAACTGAAATAATAATTGAAATTGTGGATTCTGCTTTTTGCAATCGCCAGATTATTAATAATGGAATTAAGAAAGTGTTTGTTTTCTATTTTTAGAGTTCTATTCAAAGCTTTTTTCAAATACTTTTCAGAAAGGTCGAATTGACCGAGTTTTATGTAAGTTTCACCATGATTGAGAAGGCTGTGAATTATGCTGGACTTACTATTCACCTGTTCACTTATTTCAAGAGCTTTTTGAAAATATTCCAAAGCTGTTTTTGTGTCACCTTTTACCAGAGCCACATCACCGATGTTGTTATAAATTTTTCCCAATTTTTGTTTATAATTAATCTTTTCCCAGATTCTTCTGGTTATTTGAAAGTTTTTATCAGCTTCATTTAATTGTTTTTGTTTATGATAAAACACAGCTAAATAGTTATGTAATTCTCCCAGTTTGATGAAGAAATTCGGGTCGTTAATAGATTTTATTTCAGGAAGATAATCCTCAATCAAGTTTATTGCTTCTGTTACTTTTCCTGTTGAAAATAGGAATAAACTTTTCAATCCCTTAAACTGAATTTCAAAATAATCTGTTAACTCATAATTTTCCAATTCACTTACACTTTTCTCAAGTTCGTCTATTTTTCCCTCAGAATAATAAGTGTTGCCCAGTTTTAATAAAGCCATGATTTTTTGATTTCCAGTTAAAGCGATTTTATAAGCCCTTTTCAACCTGGATTGAGAAATTTTGAATTTTTCCAATTCATAAAAGAACATTCCCAGAAGCAAGTGTTTTTCTGAAATATCCGGCATCTTTAGAATATTATCTCGAAGTTTTAATGGAATTTTATCTGCAGTTGTCCAGTCCGATTTTTGTATTATCAAAGCCAAATCTTCTCGAATCTCTTTCTCAGAAATTTTGATTTTATCTGAAAAATCTAATTCTAATATTATGCATATTTCATCAAATGCTTTTTCCTGTTCTCCTTTATCTGCATAAAGTTTTATCAACATTAATCTGAATTTACGGATTTTACGAATGTTTTCTGCCAGCTCTGCCTGTTTTATTATTCCCTGCATTATTGGAATTTGAGTTATATTCTTATCCGCAAAGTATTTGATGACTTTTTTTGAAATTGTTTTTCTCTCTTTTTGGGAGCATTCTGTCTGAAACCACTGCTGAATTTCCTGGAAAGCAAAATAAAAATATTCATCTTTTTCCTTTAAAATTTCATTATTCAAACCATCTTTCATAAGAAAGAACAATTCTTTATTGGAGATATCCAAAATGAAACGAGCTAAATTTTTTGAGAGAGGAGTGTAAACTGCAGATAATTTTTGGAAGAGAAGATAATTTGGTTTTGAAAGATGACTTCTTTTTTCTTTTAGTATTTCAATTAATTTTTCAGGAAGCTTATATTTATCCAAATCATAATCAAATTTGAATTTGTTCTTCTTCCAGATTAGTCTTCTATCAGTTAAATCAATGAGAATCCTTTCGATAAAAAATGGATTGCCAAAAGCTCGTTCACACAACTTTTGCAGAAAATCATCAGGAGGAGTTTGTTTGAGCAATCGTTCGACATAGTTTTTTGTCTGCTCAAAATCCAGAGCTTCAATTTTCATCTGAACGGGGTACTTCAAGTCTCCCAATCTGCTGGGATCATTAATACTTAGAATTATCAAAATGCGTTTATTAATCATCTCTTTAGAGAGAAAATTAACAAAATCGATAACCTCATCTGTTATTAATTCCGCATATCGAATCATAAAAATCAAAGGTTTATCTTCGGAAAGGTGAAATACAAAATTTGCAGCAGTTTCAAAATCGAGGATGAGTTCCTCATCACTTTCATCCATCATAGCTGCCATTTCTTCAGAACCAAAAATATACTTTTTTAGTTTATCGGAAATCATCGATAAATCGGAAGCTAATTTCTCGTTGTTTTCAACTGAGCTGTAAAATTCCTTTATTAAAGCAAAAAACGGATCTTTTTGATGGGAACTGCATTCATAATTGAAAATATAATATTCATCTGTAAGCAAATGATAACGAAAAAGAGACAGAACATTATTCTTGCCGGCTCCTCTTCCTGCAATCAAAGTTATCAGCTTTCCATTGTCCTCGGAAATAATGGGAATGTAATCCAACAACTGATGTGAATAATCCTCACGAACAATATAATCGCTGAATTTCATATTGTTTACAATCGATTGTTTCCTGGAAAATGGATATTTTTTGAATTGGATTTGATTAATATAAGATATAATATTTTCGATATTTAAGAACCTGTCTTCAGGATTTTTTTCTAACAATTTTAATATCAGTTTTTCCAATCCTGAAGGAATTTCCTCATTCAGTTCCCTGGGAAATTTTGGGAAAAGATTTATCTGGCGACCGACCATGAAATCTGATATTTGTTCAATCGTGTAAGGCAAAGTACCTGTAGTGATTTTATAAAGAATGACACCCAGAGAATAGAAATCGCTTTGAGGAACTGCTCCTTTGCCAAGATATATCTCAGGAGCGATGTAGGGCAGGGTTCCGCTTACTTTCTGCTGATTTTTCGCAATATCAATTTTGGTGAATCCATAACCTGTAACTTTCACTTCCGGTTTGTTGTTTTTGATTTTGTAAATCACATTTCTGGGTTTGAGGTCCTGATGAATGATCTTTTGTGAATGAAGTGCATTCAAAGCAAAACAAATCTGAACAACAATATCATAGAGAAATTCAAGATTTGAAGATTTGAATTTGAAATCTATCAGAGTTTTGCCTTCAAAATTTTCACTTATATAATAAATATGTTCTCCAAAATTACCAAAATCCAATACGTGAAGCAAATTCGGATGTTGAATTTTAGTGATATGATGCATATTTTCTGCTGAAAATTTTTCGTATAAACTCTTTGCATCCAATGTATGAAATAATCTCAAAGAATAAATTTTATTTGTGCGGATATCTTTTACTTTGTAAAGTGTTGCCCACAAGCCAACTAAAAGTTCTTCAACTACTTTATAACGTGAATCGATTATCATCTTGCTCTCCCAAAATTTATAATCCTAATAAATTATATCTTATTTCATTGTCAAGAATGGGATATTGTCAATAAATAAAAAATCGTTGACGAAATTATTATCTTTGAAAGAAAAAC
>CAYWJN010000016.1:0-25098 GCA_964457455.1 uncultured Candidatus Cloacimonadota bacterium | reverse complement strand
GACTTCAGAAAGTCGCAGGTGATATTCCAAAAAGTATGATACAAATCGGAGTAAAATCTATTATTCATCATCAACTTGAAAGCTGTAAAAAAGTTGGAATCACGAAATTTGTAATTGTTCTAGGTTATGAAAAAAATATTTTGAAAGCTCATATTTTGGAAAAAATAAATCCTGCAAATGTAACCTTTATTGTGAATCCAATTTATGATAAAACCAATACATTATATTCCTTATGGCTTTGTCGCGACCTTTTCACAGAAGATTTTATCTATTTTAATGCAGATGTTATTTTCGGGAAAAATCTTCTGGAAAAAATTTCTGATAAATCAGAGTACTCTCAGCTTTTATTAGAAACAAAATCCTGTGCAGAAGAAGAAGTGAAAATGATAATTAACAAAAATAATCGAATCCTGGAAATCGGGAAACAGCTTGAAATCGAGAGATGTGCAGGAGAATTTATCGGGATTGGTAAGTTCAATAAAAACATACTTTCTGAATTTAAAAAATTCCTGCAATATGGAATCGATAATAAACAGGAAAATAACTACTTTGAATATGCAGTAAATCTGCTGGCAAAAAAAGTAGTTCTTAAAGCTGTTCCAACAGATGATATTCCCTGCATTGAAATAGATTTTCCGCAAGATTTGGAGAGAGCCAAACAGCTTTTTTCCAAATAAAATAAATAGAACACGGATGACACGGATAAGAATTTAACTTTGTGTCTTTGTAGAGAATTAAATGAAAGTCATATTAAATTATAATTCATCAGCGAAAATCAGCGTCAAAAAAAAGATTGAATAATAATTTGTGTAATTTCGTGTAATCCGTGGATAAAAAAGTCAATGAAATCTGTGGCAAATAAAATAAAAAAAATCCTTTTACTGGGAATAAATGCTCGTTTCACGCATTCCAATTTAGCAATTCGTTACCTGAGAAATTACATATCGGATCTACCTTTTAAGATAGTCCTAAAAGAAATTTCAATTAACTGTTCTCTTCTTGAGATTTTAGCAATTCTTTATGAAGAAAAACCGGAAATAATCGGCATCTCGGTTTACATTTGGAATTCTGAAATTGTAAAAAAACTTCTTCCAGAAATCAAAAAAATCCTTCCAAAATCTCAACTGATTTTAGGCGGACCGGAAGTCAGTTACAATCCTGAACATTGGTTGGAAAAGTTTCCGCAGATCGATCATATTGTTTGTGGTTTGGGAGAAGAAGGATTTCGCTATTTACTCGAACAAGGAACTTCTAAAAAAATTATTCATAAACAAAATCCTCATTTATTCAAGATAAAATTTCCCTATCTCGATTCTGATTTTCCGGATTTAAAACAAAAGTACATTTATTATGAAAGCAGTCGCGGATGTCCTTTTAAATGCAGTTATTGTCTTTCTTCAAGAACTGACCAGAAATTGGAATTTCGTGAATTTAAGCAGGTTAAGAAAGAACTCTTATTTCTAATTGAAAAAAAACCGAAAATCATTAAATTCGTTGATAGAACCTTTAATCTAAATCCTGAACATTACAGGAAAATCTGGAAGTTTTTAATTGAAATAAATCATCAAATAAGGTTTCATTTCGAAATTCATCCGAATCTTTTGGAAAATGAAGATTTTGAAATTCTCAAAAAATGTCCAAAGGGTCTTTTTCAATTTGAAATTGGCATTCAATCCACAAATCCCAAAACCTTACAATCGATTCATCGAATCTATAATTGGAAGGAAACTAAACAAAAAATTCAGGAATTACTGAAATTAAAAACAATCCACATTCACGTTGATTTAATTGCTGGATTACCTTTTGAAGATTATTCAACCTTTAGAAATTCATTCAATAATATTTATGAATTGAAACCGGATCATTTCCAGCTTGGATTTCTAAAAATTCTGCCTGGAACGGAAATGGATGAGAAAGCTGGAGAATACGAAATAATCAATACAAAATCTGCTCCGTATCAGGTTTTAAAAACACGATGGCTTTCTTTTGAGGAGCTTCTACAAATTCATAAAATCGAAAACCTGCTAAATTTATTTTATAATTCACACAAATTTGAAATGGTAATCCTAAATCTTTTGGAATACTTTAAATCTCCTTTCGATTTCTATCAGAATCTAGTTAAATTTTCGGAAAAACAAGAAATTTTATTTCAGCAGAAAAATTGGTTTTTAAATGCGAAATTTCTAATTCAATTTATCAAAAAGACATTATCTTCTGAACTCGATTTCTTCCTGGATTGTTTGAGATGGGATTGGTGTAAAATCGCAAAATCTCATTTCTATCCTGAATTTCTGAGAACAAAAGAAACAGAAAATGCAAAAAAAGCTGGTTACAAATACCTAAAAAGTTTATCCAAAAAAGGTTTGATTCAAATCAATGAAATATCTTTTTCAGTTTCAGATTTGAAAAAAGCGATATTTTTCCAGCCGAGTTCAGATGCTTTTCGGAATAAGTATGTAAAAAAAAATGAATGTTTTGCTTTTATTAGAATTAACGATATAACTCAAATAATTGATTTTGAAAGTAAAAAAACTTGAGCCATCCGGCAGTTGCCGGATAACTCAAGTTGTGAACGATTGTTAACTTTCCGAAATTTATCTTTAAAAAATTTCACAAGAAGAAGTTTCGGAAAGTTCTTAAAACCTTATAGACACTATTTCAATAACAAACACTTTTTAGTGGCTATTGTTTTTCCATCCAAATCAAGTTTGTAGAAATAAATTCCTGATGAAACGGATTTGTTGTTGCTGTCCCTACCACTCCAGATAACTGAATGATTTCCTGCTGATAGAGATTCATTTACTATAGTCTTTACTTTTTGTCCTTTCAGATTATAAATCAATAACTCGGTGTTTCCGTTAAAAGCTGGACTTCTCTCTAAGTTTTCTGGGATGAAAAAAGATATTGTTGTTTCAGGATTGAAAGGATTGGGATAATTTTGAAAAAGTGCTGCTGTAATTTGCGGCAAATTCATATTTTCAAATGAAGTTAATTCATTATCACCATAAAATCCTGTTCTCATATAATTTCCACGATAAGTAGCCCAGGGAGTTTGAGTTCCTTTTGGTAATTTTGCATCTAAAATAAAAATCTCATTTGATGAACCGGAAACAATATCAAAATCTCCATCACTATCAATATCACCAACAGAAGCAGGAATATTGCCGGTAATACCGATCGGAACCGGAGAGAATTCGATTTCTGTTCCATCAGAATGATATGCATAAAAATCGTTGTCACTAGTAAAAAAAAGCACATCAAGCTCATCATCATTATCAAGATCAACTACCACAGGTGGACATTGAATCGGCTTATTGATGAAAACAGGCCAGCCCTGATAATTTGAACCATCTTGATTAATAATATAAATTCCACCATTTTGAGTAGTAAAAGCAATTTCCAGATTTCCGTCATTATCAAAATCGGACAGAATCGGAGAGTTCGCAATTCTGCTATCTAAATCGATCGAGATAAGAACATTTCCGGAATTATCAAGCAAATGAAATCTATTATCTGAGGTACCAACAGCAATCTTAAAATTATCCAAAATTGTGGGAGCTGCACAAATAGATGAATTTAAATTTTCGGGAAAACCAGCAATACTTTCACCATTTTCATTTAAAGCATCAATATCTCCAATTAGATTTCCAATAATTATTTCATTTTTGCCATCCTGATTAATATCAGCGGAAGCCATTTCAACATTGCTCAAAGAGGGAAGTTCCACTGGAAATCCAGTTAATAAATTCCCAGACGAATCCAGAACTATCAATTTCTTATCCATTCCAAAACTAATAATTTCAGGTGAATTATCACCATTAACATCAGAAATGACGGGAGTTAACAACTGGCTGTCTTCACAAAAATGTTCAAAAATAAGATTTCCATTACTATCTAAAGCAAAAATTCTTCCAGTTCTACTGGCAATAATAATTTCTGCAATTTCATCTCCATTAATATCTGCAAAAGCTGTACTCTTCCAGATACTTTCTTCATATGTCCACGGAAAACCGCTCAGGAATTGAGCTTCAATATCGAGTAAATTGATATTGCCCATAACATCGATTGCCATAACTTCTTTATAACCATCCTGATCGAAATCACAAATTATAGGATTGCTTACTAAAGTATAATAATTGTGCCAGGGCCAGTATTTCTGATATAAAGAAACCTCAAAAGTTAAGGCGTAGGTTCGATGGAAAATAGCATCTCCAGATACAGGAGCGGTAATTTCCACAATATAATTATTGGTTCCATATTCACAATCCTGTGGAACTTCTATAATAAACGGTAACGAAATAAGCGACGAACCATTCACAATATTCCCATAAAATACAGAATCCTGTAAAACCACAATATCTTCGTTTTCAAGGCTGATCGTGGCATAAACACCAGTTGCATCTCCCCATCCAGAAAGATTTTCCAGCTCAATATAAATATCAATGGTTTCACCAGGATTTATCATATTATCGCCATCACCTTGAATGTCATCATAAATAACAGATGCAGGTTGGATAAATGGAAAATATCCGATCGGGTCTTTTACCATCACCGAAGGATCTCCAAACAAGATCAATTCATAATAAACCCAACGCATTACGCCACTTGATAGAGCTTGTGCAAGCAGTTCAATTTTTGAATCATTTAAAGCGTTACCAAGTTCCCTGATATTCTTATCAAAAAGAGCTTCAAAAAAAGTAATATCATAATATTCGGATGCTCCCCAGACACTTCCGGGAGAATACCAGCCGTAGCGTGTATTTCCTACAAAAGCATACAATCCACCCTGATTGGTTATAAAATTTTCTCCGATGGATTCTGTTGTACCACTTGTAGGATTATCAAAAGCAGCAGGATAACAGCCCTGAGTATAAGCAAAACCGAATTCAGTATTAGTATAAGTTGAAGCCATACCGCTGTTTTGTCCGAAAACAATTGTTTCATTGGCATGTCCCATATGATTGATGATACCTAAACCTGAATTGATAACGTTCTTAACTGCTAAAGCACTGTAAGTTCCGTCTCTTTCATAGAGTTTGAATAGATGCAAATCTTCATGAAGAATAGGTTCAATTACATCTTTATAATCTCCACCCCAGGTTACAGGATTCCAATTCAAGTTCTCACCTAAGAAATATACAATATCATTCCCAACTGTAGCGTTATCTACATAAGCATAATTCTTATTGAAAAAGTTATTGAATTCCTCTTCGGTTTCAGCGGGAATTCTGCCGACTGCGATTTCAGGAAGCATATCAACATCATCACTATTTTCACCGTAAATGCCGTTTCCATTTCCATCCCAGGAACCTTCCAAACAACTGTAATACATATCGCATGGCATATGGTTATCAATGGTTCCGCCGACCTGTCCGTGTACACCTCTATTAGGAACTATCTCATCATCACCACCAAATAAAACATATTCCAGCGGAATTGTTGTTGTAGAATACACAGCATAAGCATTAATAATAAAATTTCGAACTTTATCCTGATTATCAACTCCAGTGTAAGTATCATAAATGTCGGATGTCAGGAAAATTCCAGTTTGGATGCCCTGAGTAATTTTCCAATCAACAAAATCATTAAACCAGGGAGCACTTTCATTATCTGTTATAATTATCATCTGATAGGGATTTTCAGGATCCGGAAGATCGCGGCTAAAATATGAATAACTTTTATTGTAACTACTGATATTTCGGAAATTATCAACTAAACCAGATATTTCCTGTTGTGTTTTTGAATTTGAAATCAGGAACTTATCCTGAACCTCAAAAGTAGTTTCATCAAATTCAGTGTTTACATTAACCTCAGCATTCTTGAACCACGAAACCTGTTTTGTAACCGGATTATATTTGTATGGAAACAAATTCACAAACAGAACATCATAACCTTTTAAGCGTTGAGTTCCCAGAATTTCAAAATTGTTTCGTGGGAAAAATTCGTTATTCAGATAAATTGAATCATCTCTTTTAGTTGGAGTGATAAAATTTTGAGAGATCGGTTGCTGCTGTCTGGCAAAATCGATATAAATATTGTCTTCAGGTTTTCCGTTCTCATAAAAGTTTACTTGCAGGTTTGTAAATTTATCTCCCATCGGCAATAAAATCTTCATTGGAACATACGGAATCATCGGTTCACCCGGTTTAAGATTCTGCGGTAGATCATTCATAAAGTGCTGCTGTTGAATCTCCGGTTCTTCTATCTCCAAAAAAAATATTTCTGAAAAGAGAAATACCGGAATGATAAAAATAAATAAAAGGGTTTTGAATTTCATTTTATTCTCCTAATTTTTTAATTTATTCTTTTGAATATTTGGAAAGAAATTTTTGTTCCAAATCTTCGTCAAGATAATAATAAAAATGAGTTTCTTATTCAAAACTAAGTAGAGAGCTAATGTTTAGAAGATTTTTTTTAGTTAATGCTGTTAAAGATTTTAATTGTTAACATAATTTACCTTTTTTCAAATCCGTTTTGTTGACAATTAAAATCATTTTTTAAAGCTGACTATTGTCGGGATGTAGCGCAGTTCGGTAGCGCGTTCGGTTCGGGACCGAGAGGTCGCAGGTTCAAATCCTGTCATCCCGACCAAATTAATTATCTAAATAAAGAAATGGGCTCGAGAGGTCGTCCCGTCTGATTACTGACGGGATCATCCCGACCAGTTTTTTAAATTGCCGCAAAAATGCACAAAATGATCCTCGTTCCAATGTTCTTTAACCTGTTAAATCTTATTATTTATACAGGTCTGCGTTGGAACGCAATCAGTAACGCTCCCGCGTCGCATTTACTCAGAGCGTGAAAGATGTTGTTATCACGCAGGAGCGTAGGCACAAGATTAATTGGAAGCGGGGGAACAAGAATAAAACTTCAGGATAGAAAATGATAAAAATATTAGAAATAATCAAATTTTATTTTTCTCACCACATAATTTTTAGTGCAGGTCTGCTGCTCATATTTGGGTACATTTTCGGTCAACTCTCCGAGAAAATTAAGTTGCCTGCAATTACCGGTTATATTTTTGCTGGAATTCTGGTAGGCGGTTCAGGCTTGAAACTGATTCATCATGAAAACCTGGAAATCCTAAACATCCTTTCAGAGGTCACATTATCTTTTATTGCAGTAATAATCGGAGGTGAATTCTCCTTTTACAAATTACGAGCTTATGGTAAAAAAATCATAATCCTAACATTCGCACAAATGTTCTTAACTTTTTTCCTGGTTTCCTTTGGATTGATTTTCTTAGGAATTTCCAGCTATGTGGCTTTTTTATTAGGCGCGATAGCAGCAGCTACAGCTCCTGCTGCCACAGTTGTAATCGTTGAAAAATTAAAAGCCAAAGGTGAATTTGTTGATTACCTTTATGGGATTGTAGCTTTGGATGATGCAGGAACAGTTATTTTATTTTCAGTTGCTTTTGCAATTTCTACATCAATCATTTCCGGCTTGAATACCAGTTTTTTAAATTCAACTTTTCATGCTTTTTTAGAAATATTGTATTCGGTTTTAATCGGTGTTTTCGGAGGAATTGCCATTCACTTTTCAACTGCAAAAAAACGAAATATGAATGAGATAAAAATAATTACTTTGGGAATTTTATTTATAACCACTTCCATTTCTATAAGTTTGGAATTATCTCCGCTCATTGCTAATATGACAGTGGGCATGCTGCTCGTCAATCTCAGTAAGAAAAACGTACGAATCCTGTTTGCACTCCAACCTCTCACAGCACCATTATACGCCATTTTTTTTGCAATTGCAGGAACCGAACTGAGTTTGGAAATATTCAAAGATAAAAGTGTAATTTTAGCAGGATTTTTATTTATTATCTTACGTGCGATAGGAAAATATTTTGGAATTTATTTATCATCGATCCCATTGAAAATTCCTGTTAAAATAAAAAAATATTTAGGCTTAGGTTTGCTCCCTCAAGCTGGAGTTGCCATCGGTCTTGTTTTGTTTGTGCAGGCATCTCCAGTAATTAAAAATGCATCAGAAGCTATCCAACAAGAAATTACTGTGATGATAAATATCGTCCTGATGTCTGTTTTCTTTAATGAACTTTTCGGACCAGTTCTGGCAAAAATCGCTATTCTCAAAAACTTGAAAAGGAGATAACATGAATATCCTCGATGTTTTAAAACTCGAATGTTGTGAACCGGATTTGCATCCAAAAGATAAAGATGAAGCCCTCAAAAAAATTGCTGAATTAATGAAAAGAAGTAGCGTTTTCAATGGTTTGGATTCTGAGAAAATCTACTTAGCTTTGAAAAAACGTGAAGATATGGGAAGCACAGGTTTTGGAAGAGGAATTGCTATTCCACACTGTCAGATGGAGGAAATAGATAAATTTGTCATTGGAATTGCGATTTGTAAAAAGGGTGTATTCTTTGATGCGATCGATAAAAAGAAGGTAAAGATTTTTATCATAATAATCGGACCTGCCATAAATAGAAATGACCATTTAAAACTATTAGCAAAAGTTTCTCATACTCTAAAAGAACCTGATGTGCTTGAATTATTGCAGAAAGCAAATACAAAAATTACGCTTTATGAAGAATTCCTGCGAAATTCGGATAGCGAAGGATTGAAAGTTTCCAAAAAGAAAAGAGAAAAATTGATGATCGTAATTGTAAAAGACGAAGAAATAATGCAGGATGTCACTGAGGTTTTTATCGAATACGGGGTGCAGGAATCAACTATTATCGAAACTCAGCAAATGGAAAATCTACTTTCAAAAGTTCCTCTTTTTTTGGGATTCTTCAACTTTACAGGCGGGAAAAGTCCGTTCAGTAAAGTCATTTTACTAAAGATTTCCAAAGAATATATCAATCCGATTATTAAAGGTCTGGAAGATATTTTTGGAGATCTAGACTCTTTTTCCGGTTTGAGTGTGATGGTTCTCGATCTTTTCTTTGCCAAAGGATTTTAGATAAAAAAAACCGAGTTGAGTTTAAAAACTCAACTCGGAAGGTTATTTTATCGGATGGAAACAAAGTTATAATCTACGGTACCATCTTCTTTCCCATTCCCTCTTTTTTCCCCGGGGAACTATTGTAAACTTCAATAACGTTGTACATCACAGCAATAAAATCTTTGGAAAATTCACCATGAAAATAACTGTGAATAAGGTTAATATATTCCACTACATCTTCTTCATAATCTGTCAAATTTGGATTTTCAGGATGTAGAAGATAGGCAATTGTTTTGAGCTTAAAGGTTGGAATTGCCATATAAACAATAACTGAGACCGGCTCAGTCATCTGGTTCACAAAAGTCTGGGTGCCGTGATCCGGAACTGAATATAATTCCAGGGAAACCTGTTTAGTCATATCAAATAGAGAATCTGCATTTTCATAATTTCCAAGAAGAATATCTAATTTTTTCATGAAATGTTCTTCTTTTGTATCTTTTAAGTGTTGAATAATTTCTTTGATTTTCTCTTTTTTCGGAAGAAATCCGCAGCCTTTGACAGCATTATTGACCTTGAATTTCGAGTCTTCACGCTGATAGCCGTAAGTGGCAATAATTCCGTTGTGAGCTCCAGCTAAACCGGGCATTTCACCGGTTTTGATTTTCTCGAGAGATTCCATTCTTTCCGACGTACTCCACTTAATGAATTCATCCGGCAAATCTACCAGTTCATATTCATTCCATTTGCCATCAACTTTTGCTCTGATAAGGTTTTCATCCAGTTTGGAAGCATCCACAGATCTCTGAACAAATGTTTCCCCTTCCCACAATTCCTGCCCGAATCCTCCGCTTTTCACATTTTCCTGGGCGCAACTGACTAAAAACATCACGCAAAAAACACCAATTAATAATTTCATCTATCCTCCTTTTTTTTCAATGATTTTTTGACGCTGATTTTCACTGAGTATTTATGATTCAATATGATTTTATTCTTTCTATCTTCAAAAAATTTCATATAAATATTCATTTCATAATTTATCATAATAAATCTGCGTTCATCTGCGTCTAACTCTTTTTTACTGCTTAAAGATCCATATCTAATATTTCAGATATTTTCTCTTTAGTTACCTCAAACTTTTTATGCAAAACTCCTTTCATTCCCAAAGATTCAGCAACCTGAATATTTATCGGTCTATCATCAATAAAAAGACATTCCTCAAATTTCAAATCGAATTTATTCAAAGCTCTTTCATATGAATCCAAATCCGGTTTTACGGAGCCAATTTCATAAGAAAGCATTAAATTCTCTTTAAAGAAATGAAGAGAAGGAAATTTTTTCCAGATAAAAGGAAAATGAATCTCATCAGTATTGGAAAAAATGAAAATTTCATATTTCCGGTTAATTTTTTTTGCCATTTCAATCATTTGGGATTTTTCAGAAAAAACATTACACCAAATCTCCTCGAAATCCTGCATATTCATATTGAAATTATAGATTTTTCTAACCTCATTATAAAATCGTTGCCTTGATATTTTACCAGCTTCAAAAAGTAATATCGGCTCCTGTGCTTCATCCAGAAATCTTTCACACTTTTCCGCACCGATACTAACCCAAAAACTACTGAAATCAAAGTTAATCAAAACTTTACCCAAATCAAAAATCACATTCTTAATTTCCATCTATCTTTCCAAAATTATTGTAACGGGGCCATTATTTTCCAAGCTCACTTTCATAAAAGCACCGAAAATTCCTTTCCTGGTTTTTATTCCGTTTTTCTCTAATTCTTCAGCAAACAAGTTATAAAATCTTTCTGCCTTTTCAGGTTGGGCTGCATCGATGAAACTCGGTCTTTTTCCTTTTTTGCAATTTGCATAAAGAGTGAATTGAGAAACCAGAAGAATCTCACCGTTTATTTCTTTAATGGAAAGATTCATTTTATTTTCCGCATCCTGGAAAATCCTCAAACCAACTGTTTTCTTTGCCAACCACTCTATTTCCGAACCATCATCTGTAGCAGAAACTCCCATTAAAATCAAAAAACCTTTTCCGATTATTGATACGAGTTTTCCTTCAACTTCTACTTTTGCTGATTCTACTCTCTGGATAACTAATTTCATTTTGTACTGTTTCATACTCCTATGAATCTAAAACCTTGCGAATGGTTATCGACCTCCGCAATGGTTGATATTTGTTTTCCAACAATTACAAAGAATTCGCAAATTTCCTTCATTCTCGACTCACACTTCGTCGCGAGTCGGGTCTGAAAATAAAATTAATAATTTTCCGGGAAAAGAATTCGCTCTACTCCTTCGATAATAACGTGAAGAATCGTCATATGAAGTTCTTGAATCCGATCTGAAGTCTCTGCTGGAATAATGAATTCATAATCACAAAAACCTTTTAATTTTCCACCATCCTTTCCCAGAAGAGAAATTGTTTTCATCTTATTTTCTTTCGCTTTTTGGAAGGCTCTGATGACATTCTCTGAATTCCCACTTGTAGAAAGTCCAATTAGAACATCTTCTTTTTTTCCAAAAGCTTCTACTCCTCTGGAGAAAATCTTTGAGAATCCAAAATCATTGCCAACGCAAGTTATGTGAGAAGGATCTGTTAATGCAATAACTGGTAAAGCTTTACGGTTCTTTCTGAATTTACCGGTAAATTCTTCAGCAAAATGCATGGCATCTGTTGCACTTCCACCATTGCCACAAATAAGAACTTTTCCTCCATTCTGAAAAGTTCTTGCAATCAATTCCGAGATATTTGCAGTTTTGATAAAATTATCTTCGCTTTCGATAAAATCTTTAAAAAGATTTGCTGCTGTTTCAAATGATCTTTTTAATTCATTAAACATATTTTCTCCAGATAATTTTTACTGTAACTCATAGCTCCGCTTTGAGAATTTTGTTACTTTCACAAACCAGAGGTTTATGTTACACTCTTTCCCATAAGAATTTCCCCAGAATTCTGGCAAGAGTTTTATTCATTTAACTATTCTACAATAATTTCTTTTCATAATTAATCATACTTTATCAGCGTTAATCTGCGTCAAATATTTAGAACTCAGCTTTCACCTCAACCTCGAGCTGATGAACATCATCCTGTTCAGGATAACTGTCTCCAGAATATTTCAATCTTACAGAAGTGTAACTTCCGATTTTATAATCCAAATTTATATTCCATTTGAAAATATCACCATCTTTTTTGTCAGCTAAAAAACTCAGAAAAGTTGAGCCGGAGCGATTATTTCTTTTATAACTGAACCTGGAAAATAATCGATATTTTCTTTGAAAGAAATAAGTTATGGTTTCTGATAATTTATAGCTTTGAATTTCATAATTATCTTCATTTTGCTTATTCCCTTTTTCATAGGAAAAATCAAAATCTGTTTGCAAAGTTAAATTATCATTAATTTTATTTCGAATATCAAATTCCACAGAATTTATCTCAATTTCAGATTCATACCTGGAATCTTCCTCTTTCCGGTTTTCCAGAAATAAGTCGAATTTCATATTTCTCAAACCGGAAAACTGCAAATTTCCTTCGATAATTTGCAACCGGTTTGTGATGGAATCCTGATAGCGATTATCAAGAGTTTTATCTTGTTGGAATTTTAGTTTTGAAAGTAATTTTCTATGAATAACATCAAACCAGATCGTTTGGCGGAATGAATTCCTGCCAAAAATCGTACTCTCCGCATCCATCAGAATATCAGGATTTAAGAGATAAATATTCCATTTCTCAGATGACTTTGAGTTTTCTGAAATCATCCAATTTGTTTCGGTCTGAAATTTTTTCAGTATTGAATTTGAAATATTTTTCGGAGTTAAAAACAAAATAAAATTTGCATTTACTTCAACGGACATTTCAGGATGTTCATAATCAATATCCGTGATCACCCAATCATATCCGCCACCTTCGGTGTAAAGGCTGTCTTCATCATAAAAACCTGAATTTTCACCAACAAATTCGAAGGTGCGAATTTTGGGATAAAACTGAACATTTTTAAGAGAATAATTCGAGTTCAAACTGATCGCATCTTTAAGGAGAGAATTGGAAAGAGTAATTTTTGCCATATCAAATTTATTTTCTTCTACACCGTTAATTTCACGATGAGAAAAATCAATATTTGCTTTGTGATTTTTCGAATTCAGGAGTGTTTTAAATCCAACTGTTTTTGAGGTTTGAACAGATTCCCAATTTTGTGAAACCTGCAATGAATCGTTATTTTCTTCTTTATATGAAATTTCAGCACTTAGATTTTTTGTTTTATAAGTTGAAATATGAAAATCCCATTTTCTGATTCTCTCTCCATATTTTGCAAAATCGTGTGCTTCTTCTTTCAACTCTTTGATAAAATATCCTGAACCGAGTTTTATTTTTTTTATAACATAATTTCCTTTGATATCGTGCTGATTCAAATTTTTATTCCTGAAAAAACTAACAGCTTCATTCTCAAAATCCTGATTCCAAAATAAATATCGGTGATAAATTTTTGGTAAAATCCATTTTTGCTTAAGATTTGAAGTAAAGGAAAAATAATTTTGAGTAGCATAATTTTTCACGATTTTTCTCTGATATTTGATATT
Organism: uncultured Candidatus Cloacimonadota bacterium; assembly: GCA_964457455.1. GTDB lineage: Bacteria > Cloacimonadota > Cloacimonadia > Cloacimonadales > TCS61 > JABMPU01. The sequence continues at coordinate 11,595 of CAYWJN010000016.1, read as the reverse complement.
TGGTTGATAGAAATTCAAAAAATCCATCTTAACCTGAGAAGAAAATTCTTCGCTGTCAAGAGTATCCGGAAATGCAATAAGTTCATAATTTTCCAGAGGATTCTGCAAATCTGCGAAGGTCGAAATATCTTTTGAGAGTTTTCTAAAATGAACTTTAATATCAGGTTTTACCCGGTCATAATCAGGATAAATATCCAAACCGATTTGTGCAGCCAAACCTTTGTTGTCAGCATCATCTTTTTTTGAAAACGTGTTTTTGTCATAAACACTGAATAATCCTTCAGTTTGGATTTTGAAGAAATTTCCCGAATACTGAAAACTCAAATCATAGTTTGCTTTATTTTCCGGAGAACTCAGTTTTCTTTGAGGAAGATATAACCCAAGATTTTCACCCACAAAAACATAATAATTCCCATCCTCCGATTTTTCATAAGAACCTTCCTCACCAACATAAGAAAAATAAAGATTAAAATTTCCAATCGAATCCGGTCCTACATATTCATAGTATATCTCATCTTCTTCAGTAATTTTGATGTATAATCCTTCACCCTGTTCAACCTCAAAAATACCATTTCCCCAGGCAATACCATCACCCGCATTCTTCAATATTTCTTTATCAGATTCTGAGAAGCTTTCCCGAAGCGGATTTTCTTTATCATCATTCTGAATTATGAAATGATGATTAATTTTGAACTTATTGGTTAAATTTATACTGGAAGAAGTAAGATACATATTTTGCCGATAATCTTCATCGGAATATTGGAAATTTACCAAGATATGAGAGTTTGAAGTTATGAAATATTTATTTGTAAATGTGATGCTGCCTTCAGAATAATCGATCGTATAATCATCTCCACGCTGCATTTTAATTCCATTCAGATACACATTTTCCGAACCGGGAATAACTTGTACTCCTTCAGCAATTTCTGTTGAGAGATAATACGGTCCCTGTTTTCCTTCCAATCCTTTAAAATCGGTTGTTGTGGTTTTACCCTTTGAAATTGTCATTGCTCCCTGAAATTCATTTTGACCGAACCAGCCAGCTTTCAGACCTTCAAATTTCGGAGAAAAATTTATAAATTGAGTATTCTCGAATTTCATCTCCAAATCACCAAAAGCCAGCTCATAATTCTTACCGTAAAGCCTGATGAAAATCTGGTCTAAACTGCTGATTTCGCGAGAATCTCCTTCAGGAGTTATGGGAGACTGACTATCTGTGAGTTGAGCTTCAATCCTCAAGTTTCTACTGAGTTCGCCATTAATCCTCAAAAAGAGAGATTGATTTAAACTGAAATCTTCGTTGTTTGCCACTGAAATGGAAAAAGTTTTACTGCCAGTGATATTCAGATTTGTTTCTGAATAAAACTGTTTTTGTTGCTTTTTGGGAATCTTAATTTTTGTAGTATCAGAATATTCCTGAACTTGAAAAAGAAAAAATTCCCGCAGCAAATCCGGAGGGAAAATCAAATATTCAATTGCAACATAACCAATTGCAGAAATGAAAGTTATCTCACCTTTATGATAATCGATTTTATAATCTTGATTTCTTTTTAATAAAATTAAATCTTTATAAACTTCTTCGGAATTGATAATCAAGTTTGTGTGTTTCAGTTTCAGATTAAGATTTTCAGAATTAAGATTTTCAGTTTTGATAATTGGTGAAAAGTAATTGTAGGAAAATGCGGAAATTGAAAAAAATAATAAAAAAAGGATGGAAAGATTTTGTTTATTCATTTAAAGTTTTCATTGTATTTTATTTTATAATAATTCATTCCACTCCTAGCATTCTAATGATAAAAGCGTATCGTTCTGCAATTTCTTCATATCTTCTATAACGTCCTGTTCCACCGTAGTGACCAGCAATATTTGTTTTAAGAATAATCAAATTATTACTGGTATTCTTATCACGCACTCGTGCCACCCAACGTAAAGGTTGCCAATATTTTACTCTACTGTCATGAAATCCAGCTGTAAGCAACATGTTTGGGTAATCCTGCTTTTGAATATTTCTATAAGTATCCCACGAAAGCAAATAATCGAATTCTTCTCTTATATATGGATTTCCAAGTTCTTGATAATGAGATTTCGTGCCAGAAATAGTGGAATCCATAAGCACAGTGAGTTTGTCCATTGATGGAACTTCAGCCACAATCACTTCAAAGAGATCCGGTCTCCAGTTCGCGATCACACCCATAAGCATACCGCCAGCACTAGATCCAAAGGCAGCTATTTTTTCCGGTTTGGTGTACCCCTTTTCAATCAAATATTCTGCACATGCAATGAAATCATAAAATGTATTTTTCTTATTGAGTAGTTTACCCTGCTCGTACCAGTTCTCCCCTTTTTCTTTTCCCCCGCGAACATGAGCAATTGCATAGATGAATCCCCTTTGGAGCAAGCTTAGTCGAATCCTGGAAAAACCGGTTGAACGGCTGTTTCCATAGGCTCCATAAGCATATAGATAAACAGGATTTGATCCATCTGCTAAAAAAAGATCTTTTCTATACACAAGAGAAATTGGTATTTTTACTCCATCCTTTGAAGGAGCAAAGATTTGTTCAGCTTTGTAAAGATCAGGATTATATCCACCGATAACTTCATACCGTTTTATGAGCTTACGCTCTCTTGTTTTCATATTATAAGCATAGACTGATGAGGGAGTTGTCAATGAAGAATAGGAAAACATGAGAGTATCTGTTTTAAAATTGGGATTCCATTGATCTTTAAGTGAATAGACATTTTCAGGAAATGAGATATAATAATCTGTGTTGTCATCCAAAGAAAAAACATGTGGTTTGATAACACCATTGTTCTGCTCATACACTACAACATACTTTTCAAACACATCAAAACCATCGATATAAACAGAATCATTATGCGGAACAAAAGTTTGCCATAGCTGAGGATAATCAATTGGAGCAGTTACCATCTTATAATTTAGTGCATCTTTATTCGTCCTAATGTACCAGGTGGCACCATTACTAGAAAGATCATATTTGAAACCTTGTTCCCTTGACACCATAAGCTCAAACTCACCCAGCGGATCATCTGCATTAAGGAAGCGTATTTCTGAGGTTGTTCTGTTATTTGTTCCCAGGATTATGTAATCATCAGATCGTGTCTTTTCGAACCACACATAAAAAGCTCTATCTTCTTCTCGAAAGAGAAGTTCATCCTCTGAAGGATCTGTTCCCATCACATGTCTGAATGCAACCTTACTTTTCAGGTTATCCTCATCGGGGCTCACATAAAATATCGTTTTGTTATCATTTGCCCAAACAACATCATTTACCGGATATATGGCTTCATTCAAAAGTGTATCCGCTTCGAGATCTTTTATGTATAGTGTATAACGTTCATTTCCAGTTGTATCCACAGAATACGCAAGATATCGTTGGTTCGGGCTATACACACGATCATCGATGGAGAAAAACTCATGACCTTCAGCCAGTTCATTCACATCCAAAACGATCTCTTCGGAAGCTGATAAAGATTTATATTTCCTGCAATAAATATAGTAGGGCTTTTCTTCTTCTCGCTTGGAATAATAGTAATAATCACCCCAGCGAGTAGGAGCATTCTCATATTCCTCCCCTATTCTGCTGATTATCTCATTAAAAATTGTATCTTTTAACGCCTGCATATCAGAAAGCATATAGCCAGCATAAGCATTCTCTGCTTCAATATATTCGATTACTGCAGAATCTGAACGGGTTTCATCAATGAGCCAATGATAATCATCGAGAAATTCATAATCATAAATTTTCTGCGAAACTTGTATCTTCATTGCAACTGGTGGCTGCACTGTATCGGTAATATTCTTCTTTTGAACATCTTGAGTAGTACAAAAAATAATTGTACTAGTAAGAAAGAAGAGCAAAATGTAGATAATGTATTTTTTCATAAACTAAAATTCTGTTTCTGAAATATCGTTCAAAACTGGAGATAATATCTCTGTTTTATTAAACTTAGCCATTCGTATTTTTTTTAATGCTTTCGTTCGTTTTGTTGATTATGCTTGTCCCATCGAAGTTTTAACGAAGACGGATTCGTTGCTAAATAATTTCTTCATTAGGGAACATAAACCAGAAAATCGCATATAAAATAGCACCAACACCACCAATGAAAGACATTATCACAAATGTAATTCTAACCCAACTCACATCCCAATTCAAATATTGAGCAATTCCAGAGCAGACTCCAGCAATCATTCTATTATCCCATTTTCGATAGATTTTATTCTGCATTGCTTCTTCCGGTTCAGGTTCGATATCGATAATATCTGGTTCCTGCTGGCTTTTGGGAAGAATCGCAAACAAAATCAGGTAAGCAATGATACCTGTTCCGCCAAAGAATAGAGTAATTAGAAATATCAATCTGATTATCATTGCATCGATACCAAAAGATTCTGATAAACCTCCGCAAACACCGGTTAGCATTTTGTTTTGATACGAAATATGCAGTTTCTTCATTTCAACCTCCACTTTTTTAACCCGCGAAATACACGAAATAGACGAAAATCTTCCTTTATTTTTTACCCTCGAAATACGCAAAATTACACGAAAATTTTTCTTATTTATACATTAGACTTCACTATATTTCTCTTTAATGATTTTACTAAAAAATTCGGACTTTCTAAGTCAATATTTATTTCATTTAAACTCCGCTATTGAGAGAAGCAGAAGCTTCTGAAGTTAGCGTCTTCCGAACTGAAAAAGTCGGAAGGAGAAAAAGATAAAATTTGCTTTCAGGTTATTCAATATTCAATTTTCAAAAGGTTTATAAACGAAGTGATTCTTTCAATAATGCCTTTTCAATGGCTACACTGACGACCCTGCATTTTAACCGTTGAAAAGGTTCAGCAGGAAGAAGAGTCTCTTAAACCTTTTCAAGGTTAACGACTGGGTTCAATTTAATTGACATATTAATTCAGCTTAAAATTTTGAATTTCGGAGGAGTTATGAAAATCGAACAAATTAATATATCATCATCTAAACGAGAAGAATTTATTGATATCACACATCAAGTGAAAAATTTTGTGAAGGAATCAAAAGTAGATGACGGAAAAATAACAATTTATATTCCTCACACAACAGCAGCAGTGACCATTAATGAAAATGCTGACCCAAGTGTTCCCCATGATATAACTTTAGCTTTAAATAAAATATCACCGCATCTTGTACAATTCCGCCATCTCGAAGGAAACTCGGATGCTCACACAAAAAGCACAATCGTAGGTTGTTCACAAGAAATTCTTATCAGCAATGGTAACCTGGTTCTCGGCACTTGGCAAGGGATTTTCTTCTGCGAATTTGATGGACCTCGAAACAGAAAAGTAATCTTAGGAATTGCCTAGATGCTGATCTGGTTGAGTTTTATTTTATCACTTGCTTTATTGCTGATTATTGCCCGAAAAAATCTCTGGCTCGGAATGTTTGTCGGTGCTTTAATTCTGGGAATCTTCAACCTCAAAATAAACCTATTATTTGTAGAAATTGCCAACACATTAACAGATGTTTCGATTTTACTTTTAGCTCTGGCTGTAGGTCTTATCCCGATTATTGGCAGAGCATTACAAACATCCGGTCTGCTTGGAAACCTGGTTAACAATCTGCAAATAAGCAGAAAGGGATTCCTGGCATTTGCACCAGCTTTTTTGGGATTGTTACCTCTTCCCGGAGGAGCACTTCTTTCAGCACCAATGCTGATAAAAACAGGTGAAGATATTGAAGATGAAACTTTTGCAGCAATTAATGTCTGGTTTCGTCATATTTTGATTCTTATTTATCCGTTGGGAGCATTATTGCCAAGTGCTAAAATAGCAGACCTAAATCTTTATTCTGTTTTCGTTTATATCATTCCAACCTTTTTCATTTTAAGTATTCTGGGTTACATTTTTTTATTAAAAAACATTTCCGGAAAAATGCCAACTCCTCATAAAATCGATTACAAAAAGCTGTTAACTCCAATTTTTATTATTCTTTCTGCTCCCATAATTCACGTGACTCTTACGAAACTGAAAATATTGGACGAAATCTCACTCTTAATAGGAATTTCTGTAAGTCTGATATTAACTGCTTTTTTAGGAAAATTAGTAATTAAAGATTTCAAACCGGTCATCTTAAAAATGAAACCGTGGAGATTCTTTCTGATAATAATCGGCATCTTTCTTTTTCTGAATATTTTCAAAGCTTCAGATGTATCTGACGAAATCGCAAAAGCTGTTTTCTCAATGAATTTTCTAATAATTTTTATCGGAGCATTTCTGGGTTTTGTAACCGGCAGAATTCAACTTCCCATTTCTATTCTGGTTCCCATTTTTATTGCCAAATTTGGATTAACAACAATGACACCTCTGATATTTGGAATAATGTACAGTGCTGTTTTTATCGGTTATATGATTTCTCCAGTTCATCCGTGCGTCTCTTTTTCCCTGGAATTCTTCGAAACGAAATATAAAGATTTTGTTAAAAAATTAGCTCTTCCCGGAATCATAAGTTTAGCTTCAATCTATATCGCTGCTTTAATCTTTATATAATTCGCAAAATTTAAAGTGATTATCTTGACAAATTTTAGAAGAAAAATTTTTAAATTAAAGCGTTTCAAATAGAAATTGAACCTACAATGAAAAGCATTATGGAGGAACGGATGGGAAGTAATTCAGAAAAACAAATTAAATTTTTATATACATTTTCTGATAAGAAGAAAGTTTTAAAGAAATTCGTAATTTTTATAAACCCGAAAACCCTGAGTATTGTAAGTAAACCTTATGAAAAACTTCCACAATGGACAGAACTTACTTTTTGCCGTGTATAACAAACAATCCTGTTTGTTTCTTTTCACCAGCAATCTTGTTTGTTTCTTTGCACAAGCAGGATTGCTTATGATACTTTTTTTTGCCGACTATATTAACCTCTCATTGGATGAGGACCATTTATCCAAAATTAATAATTTATTTGAAGACATCGACTAATGACAGTTTCTACTAGTATTTTCTGGATTGCCGGAGAAAATTCCGGTGATCTGCACACTTCAAAGGTAATTTCGCAATTAAATAAAAATAACAAAAATATAACACATTTCGGAATTGGTGGAGAAAACATGCAAAAGGCAGGATTAACACCAATCTTCCCTTTTGAACGCTTTTCTGTGATTGGTTTTTCCGAAGTTATCAAACACCTGTTCTTCTTCCTAAAAGTGGAATTAAAAATAAAAAAAATCTTCAAGACGAATCCTCCGGATTTAGTTGTACTCACCGATTACCCGGGTCTTAATATGCGCATCGCAAAAATGGCTCACAAATTCAAAATAAAAGTTTTATATTTTATTTGTCCTCAATTCTGGGCGTGGAAACATAAAAGGATTTTTCAACTGAAAAAATACACTGATTATGTTGCTTTTATCCTTCCTTTTGAAAAAAAATATTTTGAGAAAGAAAATGTGAAATCATCATACGTTGGTCATCCCATTTCTGAAGAAATAGAAATCCGGATGACAAAAAAAGATTTTGCCAAAGAGTATAATCTTAACCTGAATAAAAAATGGTTGGGATTTCTACCGGGAAGCAGAGATACTGAAATCAAAAAAATGTTACCGGAATACATCAAATCAATTTCATTTTTCGATGCTGAGAAATATGAATTTCTGGTATCCGAAGCTGCCACTGTTTCTGATAAACTTTTTCGGAAAACCATTGAAAATTCTGAAAATCAAAATATTAAAATCAGAAAAAATCACAATTATGAAATGATGAAATATTGCGATTTCCTGGTGGTTACTTCCGGCACTGCAACCCTGGAAACTGCGTATCTCGGAACTCCATTTCTGATCGTCTATAAAACAAGTAAAATCTCTTATGAACTTGGAAAGCGATTTATTAAAATCAGAAGAATTGGACTGCCGAACATCATATTGGATAAAGATATTATTCCTGAATTAATTCAGGATGAAGCTAATGGAAAATCGATTTCAAATAAAACTTTGGAAATTATAAACTCAAAAGAGAAATACGATAAAATTTCTGCTGAATTAAAAGAACTCCATGAAATTTTGGGAATAAAATCAGCATCCAAAGAAGTTACAAAAATTATTGAAAATCTCTTAAAATGAATAAAATTCTTTTTTTCCTGGAAAAACATATCGTTGCTTTATTTGTATTAATTATAGGTTGCACTTTCAAATATAACATTTTAACTCCAAAACCAAAAGGAATCGTTATTTACGCTTTCTGGCACAGAAACATGATCCCTTTACTTTTCTTAAGAAAATTTGAAAAGATTGTAATTTTAATATCTTCTTCAAAAGATGGTGAGTTAATAGCCGGACCGGCAAAAGTACTGGGCTTCTTAACTGCTCGTGGTTCATCCCGAAGAGGTGGAAGCAAAGCTGTGAAAGAAATTATAAAACTCTCAAGCAGATTTGCTATTGCAGTTACACCGGATGGTCCCAAAGGTCCTTTAGAAAAAATAAAGGAAGGGTTATTACATATTGCTTATTTCACACACCTTCCCATTATTCCTACGGTTGTTGATATCCAAAAAGAAATAGTTTTCAATTCATGGGATAAATTCAGATTACCCAAATTATTTTCCAAAATAAACGTCTCTTATGGTGAGCCGATTTATATAAAAACTAAAGAAGAAATTAAAAGCAAATTACCTTTAGTTCAGGAAGTTATGGATAAATTAACTCTGGAGAATAAAATCAAAATATGAAAACTTTATCATTCCTAATTCTCTGTCATTCCCAATTCAATTGGGAATCTCCTCTAGCGACAAAACCCCAGATTTGTAAGCCTGAAACAAATTCAAATGCATATCCAAGCTGGAGCTTGGATACGAGAGTTAAGACATATTATGAAATTAGTCGTTACTTTAATTTATCAGCTTAAATCAATGAAAAGGATTTCGTGAAATTAGTGAAATTCGTGAAAAAAATATAAAAGAGAAAATTATGAAACTTTCTGAACGAGCAATAAATATTCAGGCTTCACCCATCAGGAAACTGATGCCTTATGCAAATAGTGCTAAAAAACGAGGAATTAAAATTTATCATCTGAATATCGGGCAGCCGGATATTGAAACACCAAAAGAGATGCTGGATGTATATGCAAATTATCAGGATAAAGTTTTAGCTTACGGTCCTTCGCAGGGACTCGATATTTATCGTGAAAACCTGGTGAATTATTATGGGAAACACGCTATCAAACTTGATGTTGATGATATTATCGTAACAACTGCCGGCTCCGAAGCGATAATTTTTGCTATGTTCGCCACCTGCAATCAAGATGATGAAATCATTATTCCGGAACCGTTTTATACAAACTATAATGGCTTTGCTTCAATGACTGGAGTGAAAATAATTCCCTTAACAACTCATGCTGAAAATGGATTTTGCCTTCCAAGTGATAACGAAATAAGAGCTCTTATTTCTGCCAAAACCAAAGCGATTATGTTGTGCAATCCGGGGAATCCCACAGGAACTGTTTATCTAAAAAAAGATATTGAAAGAGCAGCAAAAATAGCCAAAGAAAATAATCTCTTCATAATATCCGATGAAGTATATCGTGAATTCGTGTATGATGGACTTACCCATACCAGTATTCTGGATATTGATGGGATGGAAGAACTCGCAATTATGGTGGACAGCATTTCCAAAAGATACAGTGCCTGCGGTGCTCGCATTGGATGCCTGGTTTCCAGGAACAGGGAACTGATAAATTCTGTTATCAAGTTTGCTCAAGCCAGACTTTGCCCTCCCACGATTGACCAGCTTGCTGCAAATGCCTGCATTGATATTGAAGCAGAATATTTCGTGGAAATCCTGAGGGAATATGATAAGCGGAGAAATATCGTTTTTGATGAACTGCAAAAAATTGAAGGAATTGTGTGCATTAAACCTCAAGGAGCTTTTTACATTATTGCCAAGCTACCCATTGATAATGCGGAAGATTTTGCAAGGTGGCTTCTGAAAGAATTCTCTGTAAATAATGAAACAGTGATGTTCGCTCCTGCCCAGGGATTTTATGCCACACCCGGAATTGGAAAGAATGAAATTAGAATTGCTTATGTTCTCAATGAAAATGACCTGAAAACTGCAATGGATATTTTAAGACAGGGATTGAAAGAATATAGAAAAAGAAATTGAAAAATTAAAAACCGTTCCTGCCTTCCCCCGGTTCTCCTTTTTTAATTTGAGCAATATTGCTTAATAATGAGTATAAGCAAAGTTGATTTATTTAGAAGATTAAATGAAAATAATCAAGATTGTTCAAAATAGAAAAGCACCATATAATAAAATTTCCAGTAATTCTTTAGAATCTACATTCCCATCTGAATACATCGAAACTCTGAAATTAAAAAATTATAGTGTGCCCACTATCAAAACTTATAAACAACATTTCAATAGGTTTTTAAGATATTTCAAAGGAATCGAACCGGAAAAAATATCAAGCAATCAGATCCGTGAATTTATTTTATATTTGGTGCGGGAGAGGAAATATTCTGTATCATCACAACATAATGCAATTAATGCAATTAAGTTTTATTATAATGAAATTTTGAAAAGAGAAATCGATGATTATTATTTACCAAGACCGAAGAAAGAAAAGAAATTACCTCAAGTATTGAATGAAAGGGAAGTCAGCAAGATTCTAAAATGTATTAAAGATTTAAGAGATAGATGTATGATCTTTCTGATATATTCTGCAGGTCTAACTCCGAGTGAAGTAACTTACATAAAAGTGAAAGATATTGATTCTAATGAAATGAAAATTTTTATCAGCAGTGCAAAAGGCGACAAGGATAGATTCGTGGTTCTATCTTCAAAAGTATTGAATCTTTTACGAGAATATTATAAGATATATCATCCTGTTGAATGGCTATTTGAGAAGACAAAAGGAGTGCAGTATTCCAAACGGAATTTGCAGAAAGCATTTCAATCTGCCGTACTGAAAAGTGGAATCTCCAAACCAGCAAATCTGACAATTCTTAAAAACTCGTTTGCAGTTCATCTGATAGAAAAGGGGGTAGATATTCGTTATATTCAGCAAATGCTCGGGCATAAACATTCCAAAACAACGATGAGATTTTTAAAAGTCAGCAAAAGAGATTTGAGTGTAATTCAAAGTCCATTGGATAACCTGGATGTGTAAAAAATGAAAAAAATTGAAACTGATAATTATTGTTTAACCCCAATTTCTAAGAATAGATTTATGATTGAAGTTACTTCTTTTAAGTTTAGGAAAATTCATTCCACCAAAATTCGAGGATGTTATTTTAGCGGACCTCAGAAAAGCTGGGTAATGCCGCAAGATAATACGAGTTTAAATCAATTTCTGGAGTTGTTTGCAGACACATCTAAAAAGAAAAATAAAAAAGAAATTCCGAAACAATCTTATGATAAAGCGTTGCAGGATTTTGTTGATCAGCTTACTTTAAAAAGATATAGTAAAAAGACGATTGAAATTTATGAAGAGCAGGTTAAGCGATTTTTTTCATATTTTTCCCAAACCGATCCTTCAATATTAAATGATGAAAATGTAAAAGAATATATGCTGCATTTGCTGAATAACAAGAAAATATCATTTTCATATCA
>CAYWJN010000015.1:21721-36976 GCA_964457455.1 uncultured Candidatus Cloacimonadota bacterium | reverse complement strand
AAGTTGTAATAACTTCATCCGCTTCATCAAGAACATTTATTCCACCTGATTCTCCTCCATAAGAACAAACCCAAACTCGATTCTGGTCATCTTTTGTAATATAACTAATAGTATTATTGCGAAGTCCATCTTCTGATGTTATACTTTTCCAGGTATTATTATCTTCATCAAAAATGGAAATCCCACTCAACCAGCCGTAACTCGCATAACTACCCCACGCTCCAAACCATTTTCTGTTGGAATTATCAACACAAAGAGAGTAGATATTATTATTTCTTAAAGGACTATTCTCAACAGTATAGTTAGTCCAACTCACACCATCAAAGCTGGATACACCGCGAGTACCTTTACTAATTGGCAGATGACCTTTGCTACCATTGGTAAGCCAAACAATATTATTATTGTCGATTGCAATATCTTTAACCAGGCTGGCAACAATACAGTTTGGTTTGCTGTTAGAACTCCATTCAATTCCATCATAAAAAAGAAAACCTTCTCCCCACGTATAAGCACAAATGTGACCGTTAATATTAGAAAATCCCATTATTTTTGATGTTGTTAGATTCAAATCATCTTTTGACCAGATAGTTTCATTTCCAAGAGAATCTATTTTTACAATCGTTGTATCACCTGAATCTATTACCACTAATTGATCCTCATCCCAAATTCCATAACTGTACCAGATGTTTTGGCTTCCATCCAAATAAACCGGAAAAATGCTCTTTCCAAGTTCATAGACTTCCCAGGAATCCAGATTTTGCGAATCCGAAATTACATATCCATTTTCCGTACCAATTATGATTTTCTCTCCATTCGCAGAAATTGAACTGACTTTGCTGCTTGGAAATGATGAATTCCCCTCATCCAGATGTGTCCAAGCTGATGTGACATTCATCGAATCAATATGAACATAATCTAAACCAGCATTGCTACCGCACAAAAGATAATGATTCTCAGTTAGTTGTAATGATGTAACATTATTATCAAAGAGTCCGTTATCTGTAGAATAATTATCAAGTAGAAATGGGAAAGGAAGTTCCGGATTATCTGCAAAAACACTTATTCCTTCTTTGGTAGCAACAAAAAGAAGTGAATCATGATGAATAATTTCATTCACTTTTTTGGATGCTAAACCTAAAGTTTCAGATATTGGCATCAGAAAACCATTTTCAGACAGACGATTAATTCCGCCCTTTTTCGTTCCAATAAGAAGGATCTCTGTTTCTTCCACATAATCTAAAGATCTAATATCATTATCGGTCAAACCATCCATAGTCATATAAGTTTTCTCAAAATTTTCAGTTTCCAGATTATAAATGACAAGTCCGCCCCAAGTTGCAATTGTCAGTTTTTGACCGTTTTGAACAACATCAAAAATATGTGTTGTATTTGTATATGCTTTCCAGTTTCTAATGGCAAAAGATGAAAAAGCAAATAATATCAAGAAGCTGATAATAATAGATTTCTTCATTTCAATCTCCTTTTAAACAAAACAATAAGAAAGAACAAAAGCAAAGCCATCAGCAGAATAAGAATTCCCGTAAGGATTTCCTTTGATGCGAAAGAAAAACCAAAAGCAATCAATCCAAACATAAAAGTTATGAAATATCCGATGAAAGCAATAGATCTTTGTGAAAAGCCCAAATCTAACATTTTATGGTGTAAGTGTTCTTTATCTGCTTGAAATATGTGTTTTCGCTTTTTTATTCTTCTGAATATTGCTAAAATTGTATCACTGATAGGAATAATTAACACAATAATTGGAATGAGTAATGTCATTGCTGTGATTCCTTTATATTGAGAGATACCTGTAATAGAAATTGCTGCGATGTTTAACCCAATGAACAAAGCTCCTGTATCTCCCATAAATATCTTTGCCGGATAAAAATTGTAGCGTAAAAAAGCCAGATTACTGCAGAGTAAAGGTAATGATAAAAGTATTACGATTGTATTGGAATAAACCAAGCCAACTGCTAAAAGTACAGAACTAACAATTATTGTAACTCCAGCAGCCAATCCATCAATTCCATCAATAAGATTAAAGGCATTAATAACAACAAGGAACCAGACAATAGTAAAAGGAAAAGAAAAAATTCCAAGACTGATTTGAGGACCAAACGGATTTGTGAGAAGAGTCATCTTAAAACCGCTGAAATACATCCCAATTGCAATCAAAATTTGAAATAAAAATTTATAATTTGCAGTGAATTTACGTTTATCATCAAATAATCCAAAAACTAAAATTGCTAAACCTCCAATAGCAAGTTTTAAGATTTGAGTTCCAACTTCTTTTTCTAAACCGAATTCATTGCATCTTAATGAATAAAAAATCTGGAGAATAATTACTGGAATTGCAAATGACAATCCCCCCGCAAGAGGAACCTGCTCCTTATGAATTGCCCTTTCATTGGGAACATCCATCAAATTAAATCTTTTTGAAAATCGTATATTTATTGGAACCAATAAATAAGTTAATCCAAAAGAGAAGATAACAATGAGCAATAATTCTATTATCAACATATATTTCCTTAATAAATTACTTAAAAATTTAAGCTAAATGTTTCTTAAAAAAATGTATCTAAATTGTCAACATCATAAATGAGTTAATTCTTATATCGTATAAATATGGTTAACTATTTAGTAACTTCATGAATTGCTTCGATATATTTTTTGAAAACAATCTGTTCATCAAATTCTCTGATGACTTTTTCCCTTCCCTTTATTCCCATTTCGTTCCTTTTTTTTAAAGTCAACAATAGCATTTGCTGCATTCTAGTAACTAAGTCATCAACACTTTTTATTTCACACAAGAAACCGTTTATGCCATCATCAACAACCTCTCTGCAGCCAACATTATTTGTTGTAATGATTGGTTTTGACATGCTCGCTGCTTCAAGTAGAGACCTTGGAACTCCTTCTCTATAATAGGATGGAAGAACAACACAGTCTGAATTTGCAATATAATCTCGTACATCACAAACTTCACCAAGATAATCAATAACTCCTTCATCAACCCAGTTGTTCATCTGCTCTTTTGAAATTGCAGAAATATTTTTAACATCCAGAAAACCTAAAATCTGAAATTTAACATCCGGTTTTTTCCTCTTTATTCTTCTTGCTGCATCAACAAACTCTCCAACTCCTTTATCCCAAATTAATCTTGAATGAAGTAAAAAAGTAAAATAATTATTATTAATCTTTTTTTCTTGAGGAAAAAATCTTTTTGTATCAATACCTGAACCAGGTAGGAGATCCGTATTTTCAAAATTGCCAAACTTTTGGAATATAGCTTGATCTTCCCTATTCTGAAAAAAGATTTTCTGTGCACTATTTTGTGAAATGCGATATAATATTCGTGCAATTTTGGTCACGAAAGATTCCCGAATAAAAACCTTTCCTAAACCCGCTATATTATTTATACAGGATTTTTTTAAAAGTTTAGCTGCCAATGTTCCATAAATATTCGGTTTGGGTGTAAAATGCAAAATTACATCAGGTTTCAATTTGCGATAAAGAAAAAAGAATCTAAGAAATAAAATGAAATCTTCAAAGGGATTTGTACCTATATTATTCATTTTAATTTCATGATATTCATAAGGAATTTTATTTGCATATTCATCAAACGGTGCAATAGTGATAATTTTATAACCTTCTTCATCTAATTTTTTCATTAAACCAGAACGAAAATTAAATATACTCCAGGCTGTATTTGAAACAAGAATTACTTTCTTCATTATTTTATTACTGAATCAAAAACTTTCGCTAATTTTTCAGTAACCTTTTTCCGTGTAAACTGATTAATAAATTCATTGCTTCCGTGAATATCCTTTAAGCTACCTTCTTTAAACATCTTTATAATTTTTTCAATTTGAGTCTTTCCATCCTGAATATTACCCGATTCAATAGTAAAGCCAAGATTCCCCTTTTTTATAATATTCTCAATATCGCTATCTTTTGGACAGAAAGAAAGAATCGGTTTTCGAACTGCTAAATAATCAAAAAATTTAGCATGATAAATAACTTTTGTTCGATAATCAGATGGAAGAAATAATAACAAAACATCAGATTTATAAAGTTCCTTCAGAAGTTTATAATAAATTAGTCTGGGAATTACTTCAATTTCTATTTTTTTCTCTTTTAATCTACCTTCGAATTCTTCCTTTAAATTCCAAAAATTACTTCTGAAATTTCCAATAAATCTAATAATACTTCTCTGTTTTGTATCCTGAATTAAAAGTAGCGAATTAAATAAATCTCCAGGGGTTAATGTTGTATAAAAACTACCACAAAAAGTAAAAATTATAACGTCACTTTTATTTTTGATGGAAAAGTCTTTCTTAAAATCATCATCATCAAAACCATTTGTAATTATCTCGAATTTATCCTCATTTAGATTATATTTATTTTGAAGAAATTCCTTTTGAGAGGGTGCCAAAGATATAATTTTATTTGCATGATTTATGACTTTTGCTTCCCAAATATTATTAAGTTTTTGATTAAAATAAGTTCTTATTTGAAATGGATGATTCACCCATAAATCTCGAAATTCCAAAATCAGTGGAATCTTATATTTTTTTGATAAAAAATATGCTGTGATAGCAGAATGGAAAACACCTCCAACTGAAGTAAATATTATATCTATATTGTTATTGTATATAATTTTTTTTGCTTTATAATAACAAAAAGGCATCCAGCCAATTTTATCATCAATTGGAAATAAAGATTTTACAAAATTCGTGATTTTTTCTTTTTTCCTATGAAGTTTATAAGAAAAATTATCTTTATTAGTTTTCTTTACCAACTTTGCAATTCGGTACAAATCAAACGATTCAGTTCGAATGATATTCAAATCATGTGGATATATTTCTTCATCTTTTTGATAATAATCTATTTCTTTAACAGATAGAATAATTGGATTCCAACCAAATTGCGGCAAATATTTGGCTGATTTCCCTGTTCTAACAGCTGAAGCTGTATTTAGAGGTGGAGCAAAATAAGAGATAATTAAAACGTTTTTCATTACTCTTTTTCCGGTTCAATTTTGCTTAATTTTATCTTCAAATTCGTATCGGATTTTATATCTGAAAAGAAAATTCGATCTGCTTTGAGCTTAACTTTCGCACCTTCGATTTCATAAGCTTTATCTTTTTCATAATACGAAAAGAAAAACTGATTCTTCTCTAAAGACATATCTTCATTTTTCAAACCAAAAACCGTATAATCTCCAAAAATCCTGATAGTGAAATTATCCAGGTTATCAGGAAAATAAAGTGAAATTTCATCATTTATAATATTAATATCAACTGAATTCCTTTTATTCCACCATTCTGCGATTTCTAAGAACGGTTTAATAAAAACATTTTTATCCGTGATTTCTTTCAATGTCTCAGAAAAAAGTTGTTTAAGATATTTAATTTCAGTGAAATTTGAAATTGAAAAATTTAATGAGATCAGACCATTGACTTTTTGAATTGCATCAACAATATTGAATATTATTTCTTTAGCAGTTTCCAATGAAATAGTCTTAAATTTTGAAAGTTTAAGAATTGTATCAGAAAAAGTTAGAGGAATTTCCAAACAACCTTTATGAAAAAATATTTTTTCCTTTTGGCTTGGAACCCTCTTAGAAAAGACGTGAAAAGGAAAAGCAACACCATTCTTAAAACCGCTTCTTTTCAGAAAAGAGCGAGTGGAATCATAAACAAAACTATATTTATGATGATATTCTGGAGTAATTTCCGGATCATATCTAAAAAGATTTTGCCGAACACCGATCCTGTTCCGATTTGTTATTTCTTGTAAAAGCTCCTTTTGCTTTCCCAGCAAATCAGCTTTGCAAGAATTGATCGAACCCAAAAGTGCAAGCTCATTACCACTTGCCAGATTCTTCCTGATCTCACTTAAAAGGTCATCATCATTGAGTTTATAATCAATATCTTCAGGAACTTCTGATTCTGTTCCCAAAAAGTAAGTACTGTTAATATTATAAGTAGCTTCAATTTCATCGATCACATCAAAATTCCAATATTCTTCAATATTGGTAAGAATGTATTTCATTTTGCTGATAGAATTATTAATAACATACTTTATTTTATAAAAGCACAAAATATCTTCAAAAGTACTTTTAAAAATCGAATAGAAACTCCATTTCTGCAGTTTATTTATATTATGAGAGATAACCGCAGCAAAATCTTCTGCTTGGGGCCAGTTTTCCTTTTTTATAAGCAAAACATTTCCTCTGTCTTTGATGGCATCCTGCAGAAATCTTTCGATCAACCACAAAAAGCCATTCACAAAAGGAAACGACGAATTTTCTAGAAATACAGATTCATCATCAGGAATTCTATCAAAATCATCTGTAGTTTCTGCAAGAAAGTTTTCATAGCCAGAAAGATTGAAAAAAATGTTTCCAAAAATATCAAAATTATATCTTCCTAAAAATATGTTTTGATCTTTGAAATAATAAATTGGCTCATCGAAATCTTCCCAGGAAATAGCAGGCAGAGATTGGAAAAAATTTATCTCCCTTGTAAATTCTTCAATTTGTTCTTTATTCAATCCTTTGGATTTGAATAATGAAGGTTCAAAAGGGATGTAGAACATTATCTTATCAAAAGCAAGATAATGCAAATCTGTTTCATCCGGTTCTGTTGGCCCGTAGAAAAATAGAATATCATTATCCTGCAGTTGACTGAATTTTGTGATAAATTTATATTCAAAACCAAGAGTTGAGAACACAAAATCTGCAGTATATTTTATCTCTCTTATGAATTCCCAAATCTTACTTTCAATATAAAACGCTATCATTTATCCTCTGAAACCGATGCAAATATTCCTTCATTCCAACTAAGTATTTATCAAATCTTTTTCCCATAAATAATGTAGGATTTTTTTGTCAACTGGCAATTAATCGGAATCAAAAATCGTTTGACACTAAAATTGTATTTACTGATTTTGCATTTTGGAATGCATCCGTAGCTCAGTTGGCAGAGCAGCTGACTCTTAATCAGCGGGTCTAGGGTTCGAGTCCCTACGGATGTACCATTTTATATAATTAAAAGCCCCGATCCGGTAGCCGCCGGACAGGACTTTTTTCTTAAATAAAGTTCATCTGTAAAGTATGAAAACTTGAGTTAAGTTCGCTTTAGCTGACTTGGCTTAAGTTTTCAAATCCCTTGGGATAATTCAACTTAACTCAAGACTGGCGTCTTAAGTCAAGTCTCATCTCGCTCAAGATTTATCAGCCGGTTTTATGGCTGATAGAACGAGTAACATTATTTCATCAGGATCATTTTCTTCATCGAAGTATATTCACCTGCTTTCATTTTGTAGAAATAAATTCCACTGGAAACAGGTTTACCATTTTCATCTTTTCCATTCCAAACTACTTGATGATTACCTGCTTCCAGTTTCTCATTGATAAGTATTTTTACTTTTTGTCCTTTCAAATTGTAAATTACTAATTCGGTGTTTTTTTCGATGTTCTCGGTGGTAAATTTAATCGTTGTTTCCGGATTGAATGGATTAGGATAGTTACCATTCAGTTCTGTAACTACTGAAATTGGTGTATCGCCTACATCAAAAGTTATCCAAGCATCATTGGAGAATGCAGATTCCCAACCACCAAAATATACTGCTGTAGTATTATATACATATGGTCCACCCGACACCCCTTCATCAAGATAGAAGGTTGAAGTAACATCATCAATCACTACACCATTACGATACACATTATAGTAATCAAGGTCTCTTTCTGCAGGTGCATCCCAGGTCAGAAAGACATTGTTCATACCTTGAATAAATGCCTCAAGATTCTGTGGAGGATTCAGTACAATTGTAACTTCTTCTAC
Source organism: uncultured Candidatus Cloacimonadota bacterium (assembly GCA_964457455.1). GTDB lineage: Bacteria > Cloacimonadota > Cloacimonadia > Cloacimonadales > TCS61 > JABMPU01. The sequence goes on along the minus strand of CAYWJN010000015.1, from coordinate 29,126 downwards.
ATTAGAAGGATCAGAATAACCATAATCATAGATGGCTGTTACCCAATATTCGTAAGTTCCACCATCAAGACCCAAATCATCATAAGTTAAAATATCGGGATCATCGAGGTAAGCTATCATATCCCCATCACGATAGACATTATAACCAAGCAGCATACGGCTGTCTCTGTTATTTTCGATTCTCTTTTTGCGGGTGGGCGTGTAAAGTACACAACCTGTTCCTCTTTCCATTTCCCACTCAAGATGAACATCATTATAATCGAATACAGTAGCAACTAAGTTTTCTGGAGGAGAAATTCCCCCTGGGTAGCAGAATGTAACTTCGACAATAATGGATTCACCAGGGTCATCATATACTGCTGAAACTCCTGCTGTATATTCTTCCCAGCCTACAAGGGTGACATAATTCCAGAGTGCACATTGAAGTTCTATTGTATAAGTGATAAACGCACCATCAAGGTATACATTGTAGCCAGTAAGTTCATCGCTTGGTTCTCTATTAACAATAGAGAAGTTTATATCATCATAATAAGCAAGAGCAGGTCCTTCTCCATTATCCCAAGCCCAGAGATTAAGTCCACCCAGAGATAGTAAACCTATACCAAAAGAAGTCAGAGTCCATTGCCAGGTATGCAATTGAGTCCCATTAAACCATAATTCTCCCAGGTCATTATCCAGATCTACTATAATTTCAAAGTTCAGCCAGGTATCAAAGTCGAATGTAAATACACAGGCAGCATAAACTCCAGCATCAACACGAGCTTCACCATTTACATCAAAATAGATTTCCATCGCCCATTGTTCACCTGGAGTATTCGTCTTTTGCAGATTGAAACTTGCTGTATTACCGGAAACAATATACATATTCAAATCCATTGAATAACATCCGGATATATAATTATCCATAATTAGTACAACATCTGAGGCACCGTCAATTTTGACTGAATTTGTTCCGCTCAAAGCAAAATCATCGGAAATGAAAGCATCTTCGCCTGAACCGGGATTGTTGCTCCAGGTTGTCCAGTCATCAGATTGTACTGCTAGATATTCTCCAACATTGTAAGATTCAAAATCATCACCGTAAACCGACCCTCCCGGAGGATCCCAGGTTACGAGTCCGATATATTCATCTACCTGAACGTTTTCAGGTGGCAGAAATGGTGAAAATAAATAATTAAATGTATATTCTACAGGAAGTGATTCACCTTCATCGTACAATGCAGATACACCTGCCAAGTAAATTGTTCCTGCCACAAGGTCGGTATATTGCCAGAATAGGTCTGGAGTGAAGTCTACAAAAACACCATTAAGATAGACATTGTAACCAAGAAGGTCACGAGTGTTGTCTGTATAAATTCGTTCTAGATGTGAAGCTTTGGTATTGAGTTTGACCTTTTTTGATTTTACCAGAGAATCATCACTCACAACAGCAATGAACGAGACATAAGCATCCGGTACAACCCCACCAGATCCTGAGTAAACCACAAGATAGCCGAAATTATTAGCAACATAATAAGCGTTTTCATATGATAAGTTACCTTCTGTGTAATAGATTTCAACAAAGTCACCGTCAGCTACAGCAAAAATAAAACCTTCCGGTCCGAAGCCTGTGGCTAATGTAATATCATCCAGAACTAAAGTGCTGTTTACAAATAAGTCTATCGAAGCCCCATTCCAGCCATCTCCAGCATCATCTGTAAGGCTGATTGTGAAGTCAACAGTACCTCCACCATTTGGTGCTTCCCAAGTTGCATAACCCAGTTCATCAACAAATAGATTCTGGGGAGGATCTAATGGAAATGGATTATAAGTAAATTCATATTCTATAATTGATGATACACCTCCTTCATATGTTGCAGATATACCGGCTATATAGGTTTGTCCATAAACAAGACCAGTATATTGCCAGAACAGGTCTGTTGAGAAACCTACATAAATTCCATCAAGATAGATGTTGTAACCGAAAAGATCACGGTTAGAGGATTTTGTAAATCTTTCCTGATGTTTTACCTTGGAATTCAAATCAACCTGAACTGTTTGTGGACTACAACCTGCTGGAGGATCCCAGGTAGCATAACCTGTTTCTGTTACAAACAGGTTTTCTGGTGGAGGAAACACTTGTGAATACAAACAAAACGAGGAAATCATAAAAACTACGACCATGAAAATTTCAGATAATTTGTTTCTCATCGGTCCTTCTTTGATTCTTTTATTTGCATTTCAATAAAATGTTTAAAAAAGTTTTATGTCAAGTTAAAATTGATTTTTTCATTTTGTAGGAAACTAAAGTTTATTAAAATTGCCTATATTCATCTTCGTGACCTTCGTGTTTGAATAGTTGCTCTGAAATTGAAATTTATTTTGAATAGAAATCGTTTGACACTTCAAATGCATTTACTAAGTAAGTATTTTAGGATTATCTATAATTATTATTGGGAGTCTCTGTGAGAATAAAAGGCAATAATTATCGTTCAGTTTGGATGGAAAATAATTCTATCAAAATAATCGATCAAACTAAACTACCTGAGAAATTTGAAATTTTAAAATTAAAAAATGTCTATGAAGTTTGTGATGCAATTCTTACTATGAAAGTGAGAGGAGCACCTGCAATAGGAGCGACAGCAGCATTTGGAATTGCTCAGATAGCTATCACATCAGCAGAATCGGAATTTTATGCTGATTTGAAAAAAGCGAAAACTGCTTTATTAAATACAAGACCAACTGCTTTTGATTTATATTATGCTGTGAATAATGTTTATAACGCAATAATGAAAACTGATAACATCAATAGTGCAAAAACTGTGGGTTTGAAAGAAGCTCAGAAATTCGCTGATGAAAATGTAGAAGCCTGTAAAAAAATCGGTGAATATGGAGAAAAATTGATCCAGAATAATTTCAGGATTTTAACTCATTGCAATGCCGGAGCTTTGGCAACAGTTGATTTCGGAACAGCTCTGGCTCCGATTCGAATTGCACATCAAAACAGAAAGAATATTTTCGTATTTGTAGATGAAACGCGACCGAGATTGCAGGGAGCAAAACTGACAGCTTTTGAACTTGCAGAAGAAAATATTCCACATGCAATCATTGCAGATAATGCAGCAGGTTATTTCATGCAAAAAGGAGAACTCGATATGGTGATAACCGGAGCTGATAGAATCGCAGCAAATGGTGATGCAGCCAATAAAATCGGAACTTATGAGAAAGCGGTTCTGGCAAAAGAAAACAACATTCCATTTTATATTGCTGCTCCCTTATCCTCTATTGATTTCAACTGTAAATCCGGTCAGGATATTTCTATCGAATTTCGTGATGAAAATGAAATTTTGAAGTTTAATTCTATTCAGATTGCTCCATCAAAGAGCCACGCAAAAAATCCTGCTTTTGATATTACTCCAGCAAAATATATCACAGAAATCATCACAGAAAAAGGGATTTTAAAACCAAATGAAATAATAAAATTGAAAGAAAAAAAATGAGTTCACAATATATCGGAACGAAATTTCAAACAGTTTTCAAAGATAAAAATGCAATTAAAAATGATAACATCTCAACCCTGATAAAATGGTGTAACAAATTCGCAGAATTTGGATTATCTCCCAAGCTTGTGGGAGGTTTCGGTGGAAATCTTAGTTTCCGAACAGTAGAAGGTTTCATCATCACAGCATCTGGAGTTAATTTGAAAAACCTCTCTGAAAATGATTTTGTTGAAGTAATTGAAGCAGATATCTTACTAAAAAAGATACTAGTTAACGGAACAAAACTGCCATCCTCAGAATCTCTTTTACACTATTATATTTATTCCCAGAGATTAGAAATAAATGCAGTTTTTCATGGTCATGATGAAAAAGTTCAACAAAAATGTGAACAAATGAAATTGCCGATTACCGAACAAGAACAACCTTATGGCTCGGTTGAATTGATCGAAGAAGTTGGAAAAATTCTGCAAAATCATTTTTATCTTGTTTTGAAAAACCACGGTTTTTTGTCTTTAGGTGAAACAATGGACAGAGCTGGAAATCTTGCTTTGAAAATTCATCAGAAAGCGTGCAACTAATTCACTCGTGGCGAATATCACAATCCTCGACCGATGGCAAAATTGTAGTCCGAGGAGAAAGAATGCTGAATTTTGAAATAAAAAATGATAAGAAAATAAAAATATTCAATCTGAAAGGAAGATTCGATGGATATGGAGCTTCTTTATTTGATGAAAAAACTGAAACATTAATAGATGATTCGAAGTTTTGGATTTTGAATTTTACAGACGTTGATTTCTTATCCAGTGCAGGAATCAGGTCATTAATCAAAACAGAAAAAAGCTTAAGAAAAAAATCCGGTTCTCTCTATCTTGCAGGAATGAATTCCGACTTAAAAAAGGTTCTCAAACTTACCGGATTATTGCACATGTTCAAAATTTATGATACTCTTCAAGAAGCTCTAGACCTTATAAACAGAATTAATTCGATAAATGATACTCTCGCTCAAATCGATGACAGAAAATACATTATAAAATGGCTTGAACCTCAAGAATCTTTTTTAGATTTTTGGGAGATTTCGGGCAATTCTATAAACAAATTAAACGCTGAAAAACTTATTCCTACAAATTTGAAAGAACTGGAATTTGCTTTTGGAATCGGTGGAATTGGACATTCCGAAGTTCAGGCATTTGAAACTCTCGGTGAGTTTATTTCCACACCTTTTTTTGCCGGTGTTATGCCGGCAGATGAGCACAATCTTTCGGATTTTATAATATCTGAAAATCCTTCTGAAACACCATTTTTTGTTTTTTCAGGAATCGGAATTTCCGGAAAACCGGAAATAATAATTGAGTCGGATTCTGAAATAGAACTTGATAAAATCATTACAGATTATTTCCAAATCATAAAAAATGAAAAAGCTGACTCATCAATTATGGGATTTATAATTTTGGCAGAATCTGAAAATCTTAAAGGTTCTTATTTCAAAGCAAAAGAAGATATTCTTGTTGAAAAATATCATAATGAAGATTCTAACGAAAAAAAGGGAATACTTCTTATTGGAACTGCAATTGGGAAAAGTATTCTTAAAACAGATGTTGAACAGAACTTTATTAATCAAATGCAAAAATTTCCTCTTGATGAGAACTATTATTTTCACGGACATTGCGTAATCCTAAACCAACTCATTCAAACTGATATTTCTTTGGAACCTCTTGCTACGATTAAACAAAACATCAATTTGGAAAACCTGGAGAAAGTTGTTCATCTTAGCCCTAATACAAAATTGAAAAATGCAAAAACCTGGATTTATATTCCGAAAAATATTCGCTCTTCAGATGAAAAAAGACTGAAAATCCAAAGTGATACTGAACTGAAAAATGAGTGGGAAATCATCATCAGAAAGATATATTCCGAAGCAGGAGAGGTTGTGCTTTCCGAGCTGCAAGGCGGTTTTACATCCAAAACATTCCAGGTAACAAGTTTTGATAAAGATTGCAGAAGACTTTTGCCTACAGTTTTGAAAATCGGTTCGATCAAGGATACGGAAAACGAAGTAAATGCGTATCATAAATATGTGAAGAAATTCATCCTGAACAACAGTACAACAATTATGGGCACAACCTATCATGGAGACTTCGGTGGATTACGATATAATTTTGTCGGCATCAATGGACAGGATAGCAAACTAACCTGGCTGACAGATTATTACAAAAAATTGCCTGCTGAAAAGTTGATTCCAATTTTCGATCGGATTTTTACAGATGTTTTAAAACCGTGGTATGGTCAGCCGAAATGGGAGCTGATTTTTCCTTTTAAAGAACATAATCCGTGCGAAATGTTCCCTTCAATTTTTGATTCTTTGGAATCGAGTCTTGGCATTTCTGCTGAAACAAAAACAATATTCTGTGAAGAATTAAATCTCGAATTACCTAATCCATATCATTTCTTAAAATATGAATATCCCAAACGAAAAGATTTTTCCAAACTCTGGTATAAATCCATAACACACGGTGATTTGAACATGCAGAATATTCTTCTAGATGAAGTTGAAAATATTTATATTATTGATTTCTCAGAAACAAAAATCAGCAATATTATCTCTGATTTTACCAGGTTGGAACCGATTTTTAAAATTGAAATGACAAAACTGGAAACCGAAACCGATCTGAAGAATCTTTTGGAATTTGAAGCAGGACTTGCCCAAGCAAATTCAATCAAAGATATTCCAAAATTTATTTATCATGGCAATGATCCAATGGTAATAAAAGCCTATAAAATGATCTGTAAAGTTCGTGAATATGCCAATATTGTAACTCTATTTGATGATGATATTATTCCTTATCTTATTGGAATTTTAGAGTGGACTTATCCGATTGTATGTTATGGGAGTGTAGGACAAATAGAAAAAAAATATGCACTTTTTAGTGCGGCTTTGATTTGTAAGAAAATTATGGAAGTAACATAAACCTCAGTCAAATTTTAATCCGGCAACTGACGGAAGCCTGACACAGTCTGGCGTGAAGTAACATCTCAAAGCAGAGCTATGAGTTACATGTAACATAAACCTCTGGTTTGTGAAAATATCTTCTCAAAGCAGAGCTATGAGTTACATTAAATCTTTAACCACTTCTGAAACTTTAGTAACAATTTCTTCCTCTCCTTCAACTTCACCTTTTTGCATCAAAATCTTACCATCACAAATCACAGTATCTATGCAGCTTCGATTAGCAGAATAAACAAGGTTGGAAATTAAATTGTGATTGGGAATTAGATTCACATCATTCAAATTTACCAGGATCAAATCTGCTAAAGTTCCTTCTTTAATTTCACCACAATCCAGGTTAAATATTTTCGCTCCATTTATGGTAGCCATCTTATACGCTTCGTTAGCAGACATAATTGTTGTATCGTCATTTTTTATTTTGTGTAGTAGAGCTGCAACCTTCATCTCTTCCAGCATATCCAGGTTATTATTGGAAGCACATCCATCTGTTCCCAAAGCAATGGATAAATCATATTTTTTCAGTTCTTTATAAGGGAAAAAACCGGAGCAAAGTTTCATATTTGAAGTAGGATTGTGAGCTATTTTCACATTATGTTCTTTCAAGATTTGCATTTCTCTTTCATTCATCCAGATTACGTGCACAGCAAGTATATTTGAACTTAAAAATCCAATATCATTTAGATATTCAATGGGTCTTTTACCATGTTTTTGAATGCAGTCATCAACTTCATTTTGAGTTTCAGAAATATGAATGTGAATCATAATATTGTTTTCAGCAGAAAACTCTTTTGCCCAGATAAGACTTTCCTCTGAAACTGTATAAATAGCGTGAGGTCCCAAAGCAAAATTAATTCGATCCGAGTATTTTTTTGTTTCATGATAAAGTTGCTCATTCATTCTGATTTGTTCTTTTGCTTTTTGT
>CAYWJN010000015.1:17082-21621 GCA_964457455.1 uncultured Candidatus Cloacimonadota bacterium | reverse complement strand
TCAACGATTTTTTCGCCTTTATTTATCCTGATCACATACTTTTTACCGAACTTTTTATAATTCATTTTTCCTCGATTTTGGATTTCTAATAGTTTAAAAAGTTTAAAAACTAAAAGTTTGTCCAATAGTTTTTATAAAAATGTTATTTTATCTGTTTTTTATTTGACAGAAAAGCGAGAATTCAGGGTTTTCTTCCACAAAATTAATCATAAAAATTAGGAGAATAAAATGAGTAAGAAAAGAGTTTATTTGTTCGGGGACGGCAAAGCAGAAGGCAAAACAGAGATGAAAAACCTGCTGGGTGGAAAAGGTGCAAATCTCGCAGAAATGAATCTGATTGGCATCCCTGTTCCCCCAGGATTTACCATCACAACTGAAGTTTGCACTGAATATAATGAACTGGGAAAAGAAAAAGTAATCGAGTTGCTAAAGAATGAAGTTCAAAATGGAGTTGTTAACATCGAGAAGATTATGAATTCCAGATTTGGTGATATAGAAAATCCCTGTCTTGTTTCAGTTCGATCAGGAGCGCGTGTTTCCATGCCTGGTATGATGGATACTGTTCTGAATATTGGTTTGAATGATGACGCAGTAATAGGACTTGCAAAAAAAAGTGGTAATGACCGTTTCGTTTGGGATTCATACCGCAGATTTGTGCAGATGTATGGCGATGTTGTGCTTGGTTTGAAACCTGCTTCCAAAGAAGAAATTGATCCATTCGAAAAAATAATCGACGAAATCAAAGCTGAAAAAGGTGTTTCCAATGATACTGAACTTACTGCTGAAGACCTTAAAGAACTCGTAAATAGATTCAAAAAAGAGATAAAAGAAGAAACCGGAAATGACTTTCCTGAAGATCCCTGGACACAACTCTGGGGAGCAATCCTGGCAGTTTTTGATAGTTGGAATACAGAAAGAGCAACATATTATCGCAAAATAAATAATATCTCCGATGACTGGGGAACTGCTGTAAATGTGCAGGCAATGGTTTACGGAAATATGGGAAAAAATTCTGCAACCGGAGTAGCATTCACTCGTGATGCAGGTTCCGGTGAAGATATTTTCAATGGAGAATATCTCATCAATGCTCAGGGTGAAGATGTTGTAGCCGGCATCAGAACTCCCCAGGAAATAACTCTGGAAGGCTCTAAACGTTGGGCAGAACTTACAGGCACATCCGAATCTGAAAGAAAAGAGCTGTATCCTTCTCTCGAAGAAACCATGCCGGAACTTTACAAAGAACTCTGTGAAATCGAAACAAAACTGGAAAACCATTATAAAGATATGCAGGATTTGGAATTTACCATTCAGGATGGAAAATTGTGGCTTCTGCAAACTCGAAATGGAAAGCGAACAGGTTTTTCTATGGTTAAGATGGCTATCGATATGCTCAAACAGGGTATGATCGATGAAAAGCTTGCCTTAAAGCGGATTGAACCGAACAGGCTCGATGAACTGCTTCATCCTGTTTTTGATCCTGATGCTGTTAAAAATGCAAAAGTATTAACAAAAGGTCTTCCAGCTTCTCCTGGTGCTGCTTCCGGTCAAATCGTATTCTTTGCAGATGAAGCTGAAGAATGGGCGAATGAAAATAAAGATGTGATTCTCGTTAGAATCGAAACTTCCCCGGAAGATCTGCGAGGAATGAATGTTTCCAAAGGAATTCTTACTGCTCGTGGAGGTATGACTTCTCACGCTGCTGTTGTAGCTCGCGGCATGGGAAAATGCTGTGTTTCCGGTGCTGGAGCAATTCAGATCGACTATAAAGCCAGGACATTAAAAATCGATAATACAACTTTCAAAGAAGGTGACTGGATTTCTTTGAATGGTTCTACAGGTGAAGTCTATGAGGGCAAAGTGGAAACCAGAGACCCTGAATTAAGTGGAGATTTTGGTGAACTGATGAACCTTTGCGACAAATATTCCAGGATGTATGTTCGCACAAATGCAGATTCGCCGCACGATTCTAAAGTTGCCAGAAATTTTGGAGCTCGTGGAATCGGACTCACCAGAACTGAGCATATGTTCTTTGAAGGTGATAGGATCAAAGCTGTTCGTGAGATGATCCTGGCAGACGACCTTGCCGGCAGACAAAAAGCTCTTGCCAAGCTTCTTCCCATGCAGAGAGAGGACTTTGAAGGTATCTTTGAAGCAATGCATGACTTACCTGTTACAATTCGTTTTTTAGACCCTCCTCTTCATGAATTTGTACCAAAAGAATATGAAAACCAGAAAGAAATGGCTGATGAGATGGGAATTTCTGTGGAAGAGATCAAGGCAAAAGTAGAATCGCTTTCTGAGATAAATCCTATGCTCGGTCATCGTGGCTGCCGTTTGGGAATTACCTATCCTGAAATCTCAGAAATGCAAACCAGGGCTATAATCGAAGCTGCATTGAACCTGAAGAAAAGAGGAATTAATGCAATTCCAGAAATCATGATTCCTTTAATTGGAACTGTTCAGGAATTCAAACTTCAGGAAGAAATCGTGCGTGATACAGCCCAAAAAATATTCAATGAAAGAAATGACTCCATAAATTTTTTAGTGGGAACAATGATCGAAATTCCTCGTGCTGCCTTAACTGCCGATAAAGTAGCAGAATATGCTGAATTCTTCTCTTTCGGTACAAATGACCTCACCCAGATGACTTATGGTTACAGCCGTGATGATGCTGGAACATTCCTGCCGATATTTATCGAAAAAGGCATCCTGAAACACGATCCTTTCCAGGTATTAGACCAGGAAGGTGTGGGACAGTTAGTGGAAATGGCTACAAAAAGAGGAAGAAGCACGCGTCCAAACCTGAAAGTGGGAATTTGTGGTGAACATGGTGGAGAACCTAATTCTGTAAATTTCTGTCATAAAGTCGGTATGGATTATGTAAGCTGTTCGCCATACAGAGTTCCAATTGCACGTCTTGCCGCTGCCCAAGCTTCAATAGAAGAATAAATATACCAAACGACTCGAGTTCAGAGGGTTGTCATTCTCCCGATTCATCGGGAGAATGACAGTAACGTTTTTTGGTCTGTCACGCCCGTGAAGTCTGTCATTCCCGCGAAAGCGGGAATCTGTAAACGGATTTCCAAGCTGGGGTTTGGAAACCAGAAATCGGAAACCATGAAAAAAAGATATTTCATTAAAAAATTTTTTAGAAGGTTTTTATATAACATCTCTGTTTTTTTAATCTTTCTACTCATTTTTATTGGTTCATGGTGTCTTCCTCCCAAAACTTTGGAATTAATAATAAAAAAATTAAAACTCAAATACACAACAGAACATATCCATAAGGATTAATAACCCAGCCATTTATGGCTGGGGACTGAATCTATAAAATACTCCCACGCTGTTCACGGCGTTTCAAAAATGTTTGAAGTACCTGCAAATCATCGACTTTTTACTTCAAACAACTTTCCGGAGCCTTGAAACTTCTTGACATACTTTCTCAATTTTCACTTTTGAAAAAGTGAATTTCATTTTTTAGGAGGCCTCAAATGAAAAATTATTTTATTTTTTTATTAATATTCTTATTTTCTATCACAACCTGCTCGAAAAAGACAACTTCCCCTGATGAATTATTAGCCCCATCAAATTTACAACTTACTTTAGTAGAAGAAAATACTGTAAAATTAACTTGGCAAGATAACTCAACTGATGAAAAAAAATTCTTTATCGATAGAAAGAAAGGAGAGTATGCCTGGTTTGAAAATTATGGAGAAGTGGATGCGAACATAACTGTTTTTATTGATGATATACAAACTGAAACAGATACAGTATATTCATATAGAATTAGAGCATTTGATGGTGATGATTATTCTGATTATTCCATTGCAACAGGCTGGTTTTCAGAATGTACTACTCCTTCTAATTTACAATTAGAACAAGTTGCTGATGACTGTATTAGATTAAAATGGCAAGATAATAGTTTAGGTGAACTTAATTTTAGAATTGATAGAAAAGTTGGTAATTCAGAATGGCAAGAAGATTATAAACTTCTTGAATCAAACACCACAGAATACATTGATTATCAACCTTCTTTACATGAAGCTAGTTATTACCGGGTTTATTCTTCAAGTGGAAATTCTCATTCTCAGTACATCCAAGATTATATCTTCGCTAATCTTTCATGTATAAATGTTCCTGGTTTTTGCACAACAATCCAAGAAGGTATAAATATTGCAACTGATGGTGATACTGTTTTAGTACAACCAGGTACATATGTTGAAAATATCAATTTTAATGGAAAAAACATTATTATTGCTTCATTATTTTTAATAACACAGGACAGTTCTTATATTTCACAAACAGTTATTGCTGGAAATCAAATTGGAAGCGTAGTATCATTTGAAAATGAAGAAGATACAACCACTGTTTTATGTGGATTTACAATAACAAACGGATATTCTTATTATAGTGGTGGGATTTATTGCTCTAATTCTTCACCAAGTTTAATGAATTTAGCAATTTCGAGTAATACTGCAAGTGAAGGTGCTGGAATTTACTGCAATAATTCCTCTCCAATTTTAATGAATGTAACGATAT
>CAYWJN010000015.1:0-16982 GCA_964457455.1 uncultured Candidatus Cloacimonadota bacterium | reverse complement strand
GGTGCTGGAATTTACTGCAATAATTCCTCTCCAATTTTAATGAATGTAACGATATTGGGTAATACGGCTTACTCTTCTGGTGCTGGAATTTACTGCAATAATTCCTCACTAAATTTAGTGAATGTAACAATAACAGATAATACTGCTTATTATGATAATGACGAAATTCGATTATCTTTATATGATTTTAGTGTAGATAAAATAACAACAATAAATATTAATAATGCAACTCGAACCGTAGAGCTTTCGTCCTTTACTACAGCTTACATCGAAGATACACCAGTAATCAACTGGACTACACAATCTGAAGATGGAAATGCCGGTTGGAATCTCTATCGTGGTGAATATGAAGAAGCCTTTATCAATGGTGAAGCAATCCAGATCAATCCTGAACTTATTGAAGGGGCTGGAACAACGAGCGAACCTACGGATTACTCTTTTGAAGATCCATACGAAGTGCTTCCAGGTCAGGAATACTGGTACACTCTGGAAAGTGTATGCTATAACGGTGAAACTGAGATACATGGTTCTGTGAGCCTATTAATTCCAAATTTAATTGGTGGTGGGATCCACTGTATTGGATCATCACTTAGTTTATTGAATTGTATTTTATGGTATAACTCTCCACAGGGAATTAAAATTTCTTCTAGTTCAGTAAGTGTTTCATATTCAGACATTGATGGTGGATGGACTGGAGAAGGTAATATAAATTCAGACCCCATATTCGTTGATCCGGGAAATGATGATTTTCATTTGCAACCAGGATCTCCCTGCATCGATGCCGGCAACCCAGCCACACAATATAACGACCCGGATGGTTCAATAAACGATATGGGAGCTTATGGTGGTCCCGGTGGGGATTGGTAGTTTTTAATGGATAAATGTGAAGAAGTTGAAATGGGAACATATTTTATTGAAATGAAAGCGGATGGCACGAAATTTAAGAGGAAACTGACTTTGATGAAATAGATGAAAGCGGGGGAATAGCAATTAGCTGGTTAGTATTTAGACGGTTAGCAAATTAGCAATTTAGGGGAAAGTGTGAAAAAAAAATTTGACAGAAAAGAAGTAAAAAATTTCAAATATTTTTGAAAAAGAATGAATAATCTATAATACGAAATACACGCAATATTGCGCATACAAATCCAGATTTGGTAGTATCTACGCAATAAAAGAGCAGGGATATAAACATTAGCAGCATTTCAGTAAAGGAGAGTAAATATGAATCGATTTTTGTGTTTAATAATTTTTTCAATTGTTGTAATATCTTGTAACCATCAAAACAATGAATCAATTGTCGAATCAAAAGAAAATTTAGACTATTTGTCTGAGATGCTATTTCGATTTGATATGACAACTTATGTGTTAATTTCAGAAAAATATGGATTTACTGATTTAAGATTAATCAATGCTATGAAAGAATACCAAAAGGATAATCAGTTTTTCAATTTGAATACTACAAATTTTGATATTGCTGAAAGTAGTTTATTGGATTCTACGATTATAGAATTCCGTAAACTGGCATTAAAATATAACATTTCGCCTGATACATTAGCCTCTGCAATATTAGATTTTAAGTTTTCAGAGAAATGTGAAAGTAACAATTTCTAATTAATAATTTTTTAAAATTATTCTAAATTATCATTGAAATAAAATTGAGGTATATAAATGAACAGCAATGCGGGAAAAGATTATATTCAAGTTCCTGACTCTTTGCAAGAATTACTAATGTACTTATATGGATTAACTTCATATGATGCATCAATTGATTATCGAACCCAAAAAGAATGGGTACAATTATTTAAAAAAATTAATGATGATTTATACCATTACATTGAAACTAATATTGACACAGATTTTATACACTTTTCAGAAATTATGAAATCTTTATTTCAAGCAGATAATTCATTGTCTGAAGATTTTTTTTGGCCAAACTATATTAACGGACTGATTAGAATAATACTTCTGTTAATTGGTGATATTCCTGATCATTTTGCACGTAAAGGTGGTAGAAAGGAAAAAGATCATTACTCATTAAAAAGAACACGAAGTATTTCATACAGTAATAATTCTGATCAAAAAAATCAATTGATTTATAAAGCTTCTCGATATAAATTAACAAAGCTTTCAAAAACTTATAGAGAATTCTTTATGGAATTTAGAAAAGCTGAGGGATTCAAAGCTACTAATAATGATTTCATACGCTGGTTTCGATCTAATTATCCTTCTGATTACGTAAAAATATTTTAGCTTTATTATGACTTATTTCAAAATGCTGCTAACAAAAGTGTTAGTGCTCAGATTGAAAGAAAATGTGAAAGAGGATTCGGAAGGTTTGAAGTAAAATTGGTAATGACAGCGGTTTTTTTTGTCATTCCCGTGAAAACGGGAATCAATGATGATGGTAAACAAGATTAGAAGATCACGAAGCGGACATGTTCGGCAACTGACGAAAGCTTCGTAATCAGTTGAACCTCTGAACCCTGAAAGAGTCAAATAACAAATTACAAATAATAAATAACAAATAAATTCCAAAATCCAAATTAAAATGATCGAAACTATTAGAGGATTACGAAGCGGACATGTTCGGCAACTAATGAAAGCTTCGTAATCAGTTGAACCTCTGAACCTTGAACCTTTGAACCTCTGAACCCTTGAACCCATTTTCCGAATCTTATTTGAATGATTTCCTTTGAGTGAAGCTTCGGTAAGACAAAATCACATTCCGAAGCCTTAATCTTACAAATTGGGAATCAGATTCCCAAAATGTAAAGAATGAACGAAACAATAATTAATAGAGATATTCAGAGCTTGCTGACTGGAATCCATGATGATTGTAAACAATATTCCCAATCCAGTTGGGAATGACAGTAAGGGATGTTGGGAATGACAGTAAGGGATGTTGAGAATGACAGCAATCTTAGAGGATCACAAAGCGTACATGTTTGGCAACTGACGAAAGCTTATAGGATCACGAAGCGGAAGCTTCGTAATCAGTTGAACCTCTGAACCTCTGAACCAACAAAAAAGCCTTCTTTCGAAGGCTTTTGATTCATAAGAATTTGATACAAAAAAAAGGAAATTATTTCATCAATCTAACTACATTTATAGCTTGAGTACCTTTATTAGTTTCTAATTGATCAAATTCAACATTTTCATCTGCAACCAGAAATTTACGTTCTCTTTCAGATGAAGTGACAATCGATTTCCAATGAACAAAATATTCCTGTCCATCTTCACCGGTTACAAAACCGAATCCTTTCGCATCATCAAACCATTTAACAGTTCCCTTCATTGAACCTCCTAAAAATTACTTCGACCAAATTTATTTTTAAAAAAAAATTAGCAAGAACTTTATAAATTTATTTCATTATAAACCAGTTTAGATAAATACCTGCTTCATAAAACGAGTATTCTTTTTCCTTTTGCACAAAACTGAAAGGTGATGATGTATTTCGATTTTCAAATTTGTAAAAAGTCTTAAAATCGATCGATTCCGAAACCGGCAATTTAAGACTGAAATTTATTGTGAAAATATCCTCATTCCGGTTTACATGATAAGAATCCTCAATTTGGAGAGATTGATAGAATTTCTCTTCATATTTGAAACCTGTATAAAAATCAAATGATTGAGAAAATATTTCTACAGGAAATGAAAAGGAAAAAAAATATTTATTAGATTCATAAGAAGCATCGGAAGTTTCATTAATCCCACATTCTTCAAAAACTTCTTCCGGTTTTGCTTCAGATGTTTTATATGAATACTGAAGACTTAATTTAAGATACTCCAAAGGAAAAAATGAAGTTCTGAAAATACTCTCAAAATTATCTGAATCATTATAAACAAAATATTTATTATAGAAAAGCTGGGAATAAGCAAACCTGTAATTCACCTTTATTTTATGATGGATTTCCCAGTCAAGAATGGTTTCAAAAACATTCTTTTCATAGGAATATTTCCTGTAAATATCCTCATCTTCAAGTAAACTTTTATATTGATTTACATAAATTCCCGGGTGATAAAAATAATTTAAAGAGAGATTGATCCTCTTACTGAAATACTGCTTAAACCCAAGTTTGATGTATCCGCTGTTTTTGATGGAATTATTCCAATATCTGTTCTGGCTGAGTAAAAATTTGAAAATCTGAGTGTGCCTGAAGAACCTGGATTTCAGATTGAAATACCATTTTACAGAAGTAATGAAATCATCGATTGATTTTATTTCAAATTTTTCAGGATTTTCAGAATTCTTAAAAGCAGATATATCAGATTCTGAAAGTTTGAGGATATTACTGTTATAATAATTCTCTGCTGTAATTCTGCTGCTAATTGGTAATTCTGAACTCCAGATGTGAGAAAATACCAAAATCAAAATAACGCTAACTAATATTTTTTTCATTATTCAGAAATCCTCACAGATGATTTACTGATATAAAACCTGAATATTAATTCTCGATTCAAATCAACATCTTTTATTTCCAAATGATGAATTCCAGCAGGAAGCTTGAGAATATTAACATCACCTGTTGAGGGAGTCTTTTTCTGCTCTTCAGGAAATGTCGCCTTCAAAGATTTATGGGCAACTTCTTCAAATAAGGACATCAATTTTCCATTATCATATACATCAAATCTGTAATTGTAGCTTTTCGTAATACCATTCTCGAAGATCAGTCTGCTGACAATTTTCAGAATAATAGGACCTTCCAAAGTTAATTTGATATTTTGAGAACCTGCAGAATAATATGTGTAAGATTTCTCATCTATTTCCATAACTTTTTCTATATCATAAGATGCCGGACTAAAATAAATGTATTCAATTTCTCGTTTTGATTTTGCCAGATTATCAGCAGAAATCTTAATTAGCAATTCAAACTCAGAAATATTTTTTATACTAATCTTAGAAGAAGTTTCCACTATTTTTTTTCGCACTTTATTATAAGCTGAAACTCGATTCCCATTCACACTGAGAGAAACTTTACTGGGTTTTATTATTTTATTTATTTGATGGATTTCATCATTGATCTGTAATTCATAATCGTAAGCGAATGATGATGATTCTTCCAGAACTACTCGTGATAAAATAATTATTGTGTCGATATTAACGGTTGAAAACTTGAGTTCTTCATTCTTTTTCAGAATGAAATAATTAATAATTTTATTCGTTTTTTTATTGAAAATAGGGTATTTATTATCGGCTTTCAAGTATTTTATCTCACCGGAAAAAACAGGAAAAACAATTGCAATCGCAAAAAAAATCAGGATAATTCGTTTCATTAAAAACCTTTTTTATTTACATAGGCGTTCACAGGTTTAAAGTTCATCCTGTTAAACTTACCGAAGAGAACCCAAAACCTCTGAACCCAGAACCTTGAACGGTTAATATATTTTCTCATCTTCTTTTAGTTTAAGATATTTGTGGTCAAAAAATATGATTGCTAATATCAAAATCACGATTATTGTCAAAGCAATTGCTGCAATATTCATGTTGTATCTTTCATCCAGGAAGACACGTCCATTACCGGGTTTTGGCAACGGAACCGGTGCAATTGGCAGTTCATAAGTTTCTGCAATACTGATAACATCTAAAATATGAATTACAGGAACACCAATATCTGCAAAGAGAAACATTGAGCCTTTCAAAGGAATGTTTTTAAGATTTATATACCTGTGAAATCCGGGTTTTACCAATCGTCCATTAATAGCATTTCCCAAACTGGAAAGACCACCTCCAACATTTACGTATAATTTTATTTTTCCCTTTGAATTGAAAATTCCCGTTTTATTTAAAATATTTTGTTCCAGAGTATTTTCCCGTATAAGTAGGATATCGTTTCTTTGAGCTGCTTCGATAATCAAGTTTCTGCCGGTTTTGTTTAATCCTCGTCCTAGGTCTCTTCCGCCACCTATCGAAGCGGCAATACTTTTATAGGAAAAGATACCGTTATCATTAAGAACTGATTCCATATCCAACCAGGTAAAATCCGGGTCTGTTGCACCAAACATGGAAGCACCAACAGAAGATATCATGATCAAATCCAAATCCAAAACTTTGGCTGCACTCATCACAGCTATATTCATTGCCGGGAAAGAACCTGTGCAACTAAAGGCTATTTTATCACCTTTTTTCAATTTTGTTTTTTTGAATTGATCGATTATAACTGCTGCGAAATTCGGATTCAAACTTGTAAGTTTAGCGGTTAAACTCCCTCTGTCAGTTGTGATCAGAGTTTCCTTTTCACCAATTAATGCAGTCTTGTTTGGGTCATTCAGTTCTTCAATAAATACACCTTGATCAATTCTGTAATCCTTAATTACTTTCATTGCATCCTGCATCAATTGTGCTGCTGCCAATTTTTCTGAGAAATATTTTTCCCTCAGAAAAACACGGCTTGTTTCAACCCAGAAAAATAATGCTATACTCACAGCAAAGAGTAATAATAAACATCTTCTCGATTTTGAGCTAGGAACAAACATATTTTTTCCTTAATCAAATTATTCTCTACTTATTTATTTTTGCTATCCTGCTTGCCAAGTCGAAGCGAGCGAAGGCTGGAGGAATTCTAATCTTTCAAATCCACGAAGGAACTCATAACAGAAAGATTCTTCGTTAGTCTGCCTTTGTAAGTCTTCCTCAGACCGTGTTCGGCTTTGACGGAAAGACATTCTTGATTATTTTCTTTATTGTTCATCATACAAATAGTTTCCCACCAAAAATCAGAACTAAAATCAATCTGACAATAACTGCTGCTATGAACATGACAGTTACAGTTCGGATAATACCCTGTCTTTCCATGGAATTTGCAATCAACCCAGGAATAATATATCCAATAATGCCTACAGAATAATTCGATGGTAAACCTGTAAAAATCCCGTATGTTCGGGCTATCCATCCAAATATGAAACCAAGAAGAACTGTAATAACCATTCTTCTTCTGCCATAGATGAACATGAATTTACCAAGAAATTTTACTATCAAATATACTAAAAAACTAATGATAAGCGTGGCGACGATTGTCCATGGATGGTGTAAATATATTGCCACATAACCAGCTACAACAATTCCGCCGGCAGCAGTACCAAACGTTTCCAGAAAAAATAAACTTATCAAAACTCCAAGCCCAATTGCTACTTCAACCATTTATAAATTCCTTTCTCTAAAATAATCAACTATAATTCCACCATTTCCACCAATATTGCCGATACCAAATAATAGAATCTCTTTGGCAGAAATTTTGGTAACATTTTCTAAAAGAGTGTCTCCGTCAGTCCAACCCAAATCTGTGATCTTAACAGGAAGCGAATGTTTGCGAGCATAAGATTTTATCGTATTGGTCTGTTGACCGATCAAAAATAATTCATCGTGTTTTATGTCTGAAATCATTTTTACAAGCTGCTTTGAGCGAAACATTCTATCAACACGAGTATTCAAAACAATGGCAATGGATTCTATATGAGGATGAAGTTTTTTCACATAATTTATCAGGAACTTAGTTGAATCCGGATCATTTGCTGCAAAAGAATGTGCGAAAAAAATATCTTTATTATTATATTTTGTTTGAAAGATTTCCGTTGCACCAATATCGGATTTTGCTTTATACATATTATTTAAGGCAGATTTTTTTTCCACGCCGCATTCTTTACAGACTCTTAGAGCCAACGCCACATTTTCTTTATGTTCAATGAAGGAAAATCTTTTTATTTCGTTATCTGTAATGTCTTGAGAATCTACAAATTCAAGTTCGGAATTATTCTTTTCTGCTTCTTTTGCCATCAAGGGAAACATCTCTTTTTCACTTGTATAAACAACTCCATTTTTGGGAATCGTATTGCATAAAGAGAGAGTCACATTTCTAATGCCAGGTCCCATCAAATCAAGATGATCCAAGCGTGAATTGGTTATCACTCCAATATCAGATTGAATCATATGATGCTCATTAACCCACTGGTATTCCGGTGTAACAGCCATACATTCCAGAACTAAAATATCGATTTTTCTTTTTGCTGCATATTTGATGATTTTCAGTTGTTCCTTAATATTAGCACCAAAATAACGAACAATGGGTATTTCTGAACCATCTTCAAAAATCAATCTGGGAGCAGAACCGGTGGTTTTTGCCATGACTTTTTTTCCTCCAGCTCGCAAACCGGCAGCTATCAGCCTGGTTACACTCGATTTTCCGCGAGTTCCATTAATATGAATAATTGTTGGAATTTGTCTGCGGAAGATGTGGTATTGTCTATATTCATATAAGCTGTAAATCAAAAATAACATCACTCCAATTGTTAAAGCTAACATTTAAAACTCCGGTTTTACCATTGCAAAGGTCTTATCTACCTTCCGAAAGATCATTTTCTTTCATCTTCTCTTTCAGACCTTCGGAATGGTAAGAAAGAACAAGTCAACCGTTCGGAAGGTCGAAGACCGTTCCGAAGGTTACTTGAGAAGCAACATTTTCTTCACTGCTATCTTATTGCCTGCTGATAATTTGTAGAAATAAATTCCTGAAGTAACAGGATTATAATTATCATCTGTTCCGTTCCAGGTTATGGAGTAGCCGACTCCGTCGGCAAAAAAAGGCGAGGGACTCGCCAACTCCAAATCCAAAGTTTTCACTTTCTGCCCTTTCAAATTATAAATCTCAATCTTTGCGTTCTCAGCGTCCTCTGCGGTGAGATTAAATGAGATAGTTGTCTCAGGGTTGAACGGATTTGGATAATTTTGCATAAGCTCAAAGTCGGAAATTTCTATGATCTCATTATCATTGGATACATATCCATCAGGAGGAGTGGTTGTAAATTTGATTGCCAGGTTATTTTCAAGCTCAGTGGCGCTGGCAGGATAGATATTGGCAAAAGTATATAAAACACCATCTGATTGTGTCAGGTTTTCAATTCCAACCGTAGCATAATTATTATTCGCATCAGGATTATTTATGGTATGATAGTTAAACTGAATTTCACCATTTCCATCTGCTGTTGGATAAAATGCCGGATCAAAAAGCACAATCTGAAATTTCTCTACTGACACATCATCAAAATTGTTTACACACTCATTCCATTCGATTATAAAAATATTTTCTGTTGGCTCAAATAAATGGCAAATCCTCATATCATAATGATAAATAGTATCATTAACAATATAAGTTTCACCGATAAGATCATCCCAATAAGGTGCAGCCATTCCGTAAGAACCTAAAGCAGCAGGAATGTTCCAATTCCTGAAATTCGTCATCCAGGTAGTCTCAAAAGAAATCCAGCCATTTGAACAAACTGTAAGGCTATCAAAAATCACATCATAATATTTGAAGTCAAAAGGTAGGGCAACTGTTTCAGAAGCATCATCACCCATTTCAAACACCTGTCCGCTACCTCCCAAATCGGGATCTATCTCATACCACTGATAGGTTGGACACTCATCATAATCTGTATCAAAATTGTCATAGGCAAAATAACCGAAATTATCCGGACCCGTAGGAGCTGTGTTATCAACTATTCCGATTTCAATATTAAAATATGAAGTTGCATCGATTCCATTTTCATCTTCAAATATCAATTCAAATCCGATATTTCTACCTGCGAAACAATCCGGATAAACATAAACCTCGAAAGTTCCTGTTCCGGTTTCACCTGAATTAATAGTTTCAAAACTTACTGAACCCGAATTGATTTGAAGAGCAGTACTTAAAGAAGTTAGAGATGCTTCCAAATTGGTTGCATCCACAGAACTGCTATTCAAAACCGAAATTATAATATCTGCAGTTTCACCAGGTTCCAGAATCCCGTTGGCATCATCTATTGTAACATCCATAACTTCAAGGATTAAGCCGTTTGCTACAAGCTCAAATTTTGCAGTTGCACCGGTTGAGATATTCAGATCAAAGTGCATAACTTCATTATCAGGACAATCAGGTAAAATTTCAAGTTCATAATTCCGGGTGGAAGTAGCATTTGGCTCGATGTTTCCGAAATTGGCAGTACTGCTGATAATATTTACATACTGATTATCAGAAGTCAATTCAGCGGTTACAGAATTCGCAGCTTGAGAACCGAAATTCTTTAGAGTTAAAGAAAGCTGAATGATTTCATCGGGAGCTACCATCGAACTTGTTTCATAATCAAATAGTCCTACATCTATATTTTCTGAGATTACATTCACAGTTTCGATAATGGGATGATAATTTGCTTTTGTAAGAGTGACTATAATTTCACCTTCAGTTTGAGAATTCAGGTTTAATAAAGCATATCCGTTTTCTATGATTTTTACCTCAATAAATTCTTCTTCTTTGATGGCAGTGGCAATTCCTCCCTCAAATTCAGGAAGATAAATTTCGAGATAATTTGTGCCAATGCTGATTTCCTCTGGTAAATCATAGTTTATTACTTCAGGAACAGTCGTCCACATAGTTAGTGAAGGATCGCCCAGAATATTATAAATGTAAAAATAGAATTCAACCTCATCATCGATATTCTGATTCAAAGGAAAATTATTAAATAATTCCAATTTCCCTCTGAGAACAGCAGTTCCGAAAGTAAAGATATCCTCATCGAGTAAACCTGCATAAAAGCCGGCAAAAATCGCATTATTATATTTTGTGTTTGTATGCAGATCCGAAGGTCCTACAAAAGCAACTGCACCTTTTGGTTGACCGGGATAACCTACTCGAAGCCAGTGTTCACCAAAACAGGGATCCACACTATTAGCAAAATCACCGGTATTACAAACAATGGAAGTGATAACCGGTAAAAGCGGACCGTTATTCAAATTATCTATATCCTCGTTTTTGAAATGAGGATAATGCCAGCCATGAGCATCTCCCCAACCTCGATAAGTTACAAATCCCACACCATCATCGATATCTGCGATAATTTCCCATTGAGCATAATGATTGGGCGGATAATAGATTTCTTCTATATCTGTATAACCGTAAGCCAGCATTTTATCTCTCAACCATTTTGTAACTTTAACCGGAGTTGTGGGAATGGGAGGAGAACTGGAATAATTCCCGGCAAGCAAAAGAGCACTTTTGAACCAGCTTGTATCATCCATATACGGAGTTTTTTCATAGGTTAAAATTTTATCAACCATGGTCATCAACTCAACAGGAGAATCTACAGATAAGCGACCAATAAGCATCTCCGGGAAATAATCATCTCCTTCCAAAAGCGTGTAAGGAAGATCTGTGACATCATTTGCTGAACTTATATAAAATGAAGGGATTGTGTAAGGTGAATCAACATCTCCCACCAGCAAAATGTAATCAGGTGGATTTTCCCAGGTGTTGTATGCATTTAATATATAATTTTTTATTTCTATACTTGTAGAGCCTGTTTCATCTAAAAATACCACTTCTGTGGAAATCCCTTTGGCATTTTTCCATTGAACCAGATCAGTTAAATAATTATTCAAATTGGAACGAGTAATAATCAGCATATTGGATGGAACGATCTCAGAATTCCTGAGATATGAAGAATCATAATTCTCAATAATTTGACGGTAAAGCGGAAGAAAAGCAGATGAAATTTTGTTTGAAGGTATTACTTCAAATTTGGGTTTAATAGTAAAATTTATTTTCTTAAGAACAGAATTTTCAGTGTCGTCAGATTCGGTTATTTTAATATTGAGCTGATGAGCAAATAATTCCCGCATCACGAAACTTCTGACGATTTCAATTTTAGATTCACCATCGATTATTTCGTTCCTGATGAGATCTCCATCATTGGAATAAACTTCCACTTCACAAAATGTTGCTTCAATTTCCACACTTCGAGATGGCAAAGCAAATATCTTTGAAATGCTTTCCTGGCTTAATTTATTATCATTATTTTCGAATTCAACAAATAGTTCTTTACCTCTATTTTCATAAGATAAATTTGCTAAAATCATTGATGTTGATATTAACAAAAACAATGATAATGTAATAATCTTTTTCATAATTTTCTCCACTATATTTTTATTATTTTTTTGTCATCCTGCTTGCCAAGCCGAAGCTGGCGAAGGCTGGAGAAACTCTTCATTCTCGAACCATCAAAGGAACTCATAACAGAGAGATTCTTCGTTAGTCTGTCTTTGTAAGCCTTCCTCAGAAAGACGATCTTCCTGCTGGTTAGGAAAGTCTCGTTCCTCGACCGTTCGCAAGGTTTAAAAAATTATTTCAACAGCATCATTTTGCGAACTTTGTTGTAATCTTTTGTTTTTAATTTATAAAAATAAAGTCCGCTTGCCACAGGTCTATTTTTGTCATCCGTACCGTTCCAGATTACTGAATGGTAACCTGCTGGTAATGATTCAGCTATCAAAGTCTTAACTTTCTGTCCTTTCAAATTATAGACAATAATCTCCGTGTTTCCATCAAAAGCCAGATTTCGCTCTGAGCTCTCTGTGGTAGAAAAGGTTATTTTTGTACTTGGATTAAACGGATTAGGATAATTTCCAAATAAATTTGTAACAATTGGAATTTCAGAAGAAGCAATTCCTTCTGAAGATACAACTTTTATTCCATCGATTTTCCAGCCCGGATCATTCAAAGTTTCATCACTTACAAACCTGAACCTTAGATAAACCTGATTATCGACATAATCTGCAAGAGAGACAACAACTCTATGCCAGTAATTATTAATACCGGAAAATGAAGCGATTTCCTCCCAGGCAACTCCATCAATCGAAGCTTCTATCGAACAAATATCATTATCATGTTCTACATAATATTTCTGCCAGAAACAAAGAACAGCATCATCTGCTGCTCCATTCAAATTAACAGGATTTATCAAAGATATGTACTCATCCATCTCATGAGAATAGAATAACCCGGAATGATTTGAAAGAGAATTTGTACCGTTTAAAGCATCGGAACTTAATGACCAATCTCCAAAAACTTCCCATTGAGCAAATCCTGTTTCCCAATTATCATGAAATAGAACCACTTCCGGTGAAAGGTTCGCAACAAAATCATAAATTCCGGGTACAAAATCTATAATTCCCACAAGCGGTACACATCCATCTGAAGTAATAAAAACCTGGTGTTCACCTTCAAAGGAGGTAAAACCAAATGATCCATTTGTGGTTTGGATAGTATCGTTTTCCACATCAAAGATAACAATCTCAGCAGGAATGGGAACACTGTTGCAATAAACATTTCCGGTAACAATAACTTCCTCCAGGGGAATCAATTGGATATTCCGATTTGTCCAGCTTGAATTATTGATAGTCACATTATTTATAATTTTTTCTTCATATCCTTTTTTTATGACTTTCAGATTATAAGTTCCGGGCAATAAAACTCGCCAGAATCTACCAAAAAGTTCATCAGACATACGAGGAACAAAATAGGAAGCTGAAAGTTCTTCTACAATGATTTCTGCTTTTAAAGGTTCTCCGGTATCGGCATCGGTAATACGACCGGTTAACATAGCAGCATCAGTCTCATAACCAAGCACTCTGTTCATCATCCAATAAGCTCCGATACTGCATCTCTCGCAAGTATCTTCAACTATTGGAGCAGGAGGTTGCAGATTTGATGTGCCGCACTCGACAAGAAGTTGAGTTGTACTGAAAGCATGATAAAACCAATCGTGAGCATTACCTTTTCTTCCCTGAGATGCAGATGGTTCGTAATATCCGGTTCCTGTTTCATTTTCTATCAGTCCGGCAACCGTTTCACCGATTATTTGATTCACTGCAATATCTTCAGCAAATTTTTCTCCAGCCCACATAAAAGAGTAATAAACTTTTTCAGAATAATTCCCACTTCGTGAAGAGTGCCAGTTTATCGAATAAATGAAATGCTGTTCTTCAGCTAAATCTCTAACAGCTCGAGTTCCACCTTCGGAGAATGGATTGGGACCCCGATAATAATCCCACAATTCTTCTCCTCCCGGAGCCCAGAGAGTATCACCATGAACCCAGTTAAAAGAATAGTTGCGGTTTATGTCCACACCATCTCTGTCGTATCCGGCACCCGGCTCATAATCGATTCCCTCGATAAAGGTTCCGTTTTCATTACAATCCCGTTTATTTTTCCGATAAGCAGTATCCCATCCATCCATCACAACTTGCAAGCCTTCCGGGTTTATAGACGGAACGAACCAGATTTCAAGTTCGGATAACCAGATGCAATAAGGCTCATAAAAGCGATTCTCCAAAATTTCGTTGATCATATACATGGTGATTTCCACACCCAGAACTTCTTCAGCATGACATTGACCAACATACAAAACTGCTGGTTCATCTTCATCAACAGCAGCATTATCAGAAAGTTTAATTGCCCAAATCGGAAGTGATTCCTGATAGGCAGCGCCATTGGTAACTCCTATCGAATCCACAAAAACCAGGTTAGGAAACTGAATTTGAAGCGAATCAATTTCTGCTTTAATCTCATCATAGGTATGATAACAAGGATCTAAACTGACCTGAGCACTCAAACTTATCGTAAATAAAACCAGATAAAGTATTATTATTTTTTTCATCATTTCATTAATACCATTTTTTTATTCTTGTTTCCAAACCCCAGTTTGAAAATTTTCTCATCACGTTGTTATTTGTATCCAAGCTGGGGCTTGGATACAAGAGCAATATGTCATTATTTCATCAAAACCATTTTTTTTGTTTTAGATTGAAAATCCTTACTTTCCAACTGATACAGATAAACTCCACTGGACACACTATTTCCTTGTTCATCCTTCCCCTTCCAAACTACACAATTCGGATTTTGGATTTCGGATTGTGGAAGCTCAAATGTTTTCACTTTTTGTCCTTTGATGTTGTAAATAGCAAGAGATGCCTTTTCAATTCCATTTGGCAAAGTAAAATGGATTGTTGTTTCCGGATTAAACGGATTCGGATAATTCTGTTTTAGAGCGAGATGTTGTTGAGGGCAAACATCATCAACACCAACCGATTCAAAAAGCTTTTGAGCATAAATATTGTAAATATCGGTTTTTCCACTGGAGCGCATATCCCGCCAGATAACATAGACTTCTTCTTCATCAGCAACAGCTTGGGGTTTATCCTGGTTTTTGATGGCATCACAAATTATTTCGCCATCAATGCTCCATTGCAGTTCACCATCAGCATTTATTAGTTGTGTATAAATATCCGAATTTGACCCGGCACAGTAATCTTGCCAGAAAACCAGAAGGCTATCTCCAACTGAAATTAAGAATGGTGTGGTTTGATCACTATCTTTCGCAGCTACTTCGATGCCATCTGTTTGCCAGAGTTCGTCTCCGTTTTCATCATATTTTTGAAGATAAACATCATAATATGAACCTGAACGGAAATCATCCCAAACCGTATAAATTCCGTCATTATATACTGAATTTGCCGGCATCTGGTCATTTTGAAGACCTACAAGTTGTTTGCCGTTTTCTTCCCAAAGTATGTTTCCATCATAGGTAACAATCTGCCCGTAGATGTCCATTGATAGTGTATCTTCACGCAGGTCTTCCCAGACAACAAAGATTCCTTCCGGAACAATAATACCACGTGGATTAGACTGTTTGTTGATTGCTGTGCAAATCGCAAGACCATCGTCAGACCAGCCAGGAGCTGTGTTTCCATCTTCATATACCAACTTTATATAAATATCGATATTTGAAGAAGGACCTCCCTCCCAGATATAGAAGTTCTCAACAACATCTTCCAATTTATCATTCCCGGTGGGAACCGCAATCAGCTTTCCATCAGTACCCCATTGCAATGTGCCGTTATTAATTTTTTGCCCATAAATAGCAAATTCCCAATCCCTGAAATCTGACCAGCCAACATAATAATTATTATCTTTTACTGATATCTGAGGAAAATCCTGTTGACCAAGCAAATATTCACCAACCGGTAATCCATTTTCATCCCATAGAGAATTACCATTTACTTCAACAGCTTGAGCATAGATTTGTTGGAAGTCACCCCTAGTTTCCACCCAGACTGCTGCAATACAATTAGAACCCGGATAAAGAGCTGCGTCCAGTTGTTCCTGATCATAACCAGTCATTGCTGTAATAGGAATACCATTTTCAACAAAATCAATAGTTCCATTACTATTTAATACCTGATAAAAAATTTGAGTACCTGCAATTCCAAAGCGGGTATCCTCCCAGATTATTACAGGTTTGTTATTATTTGCCAGGAACTGGTAATTATTGGCATCTCCACAAAGTCCGTAATAGATAATTTCACCATTTTCAGCTAATTGAATTTCACCGACATCATTCAATGTTTGCAGGTAAATACCTGTAGAACCATCGCGATTATCTCCCCAACTCACAAAAACTTCATTAGTTGCATTTCTTTTTATCAAAGGAGAGAATTGTTCACCGATCGCATTACAAAGCACTTTTCCATTAACATCAAGCTGCATGGTTCCATCTGCATTAACCTTTTGAACATAGATGTCGACATGCGGGTATCCCTCCCCTCTGGCATCATCCCATACAATCCAGCAACCACCAGCATCGTTTCCGGTTAATCTTGGATTTAATTGATGATAATTTTCTAAACAGATAGGATTTCCCTCTGGTTGCCAGACTAAATTACCGTTTATATCAACCTTCTGAGCATAAATATCTTGAAACATCGGATCATTTCTTCCATCTTCCCAGGTAATTATCGCACCTTGATCAGATGATTGCGTTATCCTGGGATTCTCCTGTTTTCCAAAACCCACATAAATTTCAATATCATCTACCCATAATAAATCACCATTTAAATCGATTCTTTGAGCATAAATATCACCGAAGTTTTCATTTCGTTTATCACGCCAGGATATAATGAAATCTCCAGTACCATCCGGTGTCATTTTGGGTGATTCCTGAACATCAGGAGCGTTACAAAGTATTGCACCACCTGTAGCCCACAATTGGGTTCCGTCAGCAGTAAGACGCTGCATATACAGATTCTCATTATCAGCTTCTCGTTTATCATTCCAAACAACGATCGCTCCTCCAGTTCCATCTTCCCAGAAAGTATGTTGTCCCTGATCTCCACCGG
>CAYWJN010000014.1:0-38039 GCA_964457455.1 uncultured Candidatus Cloacimonadota bacterium | reverse complement strand
CCAAATAGTAATGAGGAAAATGAAATGATAAGGATGATAAACAAACCGAATTTTCTCATAGCTTTTCTCCAAAAAATAATTGCATTCAATTGAATCTTGGAAAGAATAGCGTCAAGGAAAATAGATTGTGCCATTCCCTAAAAAGCAGGAAAAACGACACAAAAACATCACTGTCATTCCCTCCATTTTGTTTTGTCATTCCCAACTCGATTGGGAATCTATTGATCCTTTCAGATTCCCGTTTTCACGGGAATGACAGAGTGAAGTTGGGAATGACCGGGTGAAATTAAGAATGACATTACCTTTTGAATGGAGTTTTTCCAATAATCCTTTTTGGAAAGAAGCTGAATCAAATTTTATTTATGGACCGGTTACGAATGTTCGCTGGTTTGAAGCAAATGCTTTTTGTAATTGGATGCAGGGTGAAATGCCAACCCTAAAGCAGATTCAAGTTGCTTTCAATAATTCTGTTGAATGTAAAGATGATATGTTCTCAGGTATTTCAATTTTTAACGATAACAGCTTTCCCCTTCAAAAAGTACGGGATGGAATTTCCGAGTGGTTAGTAAGTGGCGTGGAACCTTCTTCTGCTGCTTGCGGCGGATGCAATGAAATGTATGTTATGATAAATAACGGCAACCAGAAATGGAATTATGTTGTTACGCTATTAAAATGTCCATTATTCAGAAATGCAAATCTGGGTTTCAGGTTCGTTATTGATTAAGTTTACTGTTTTTGCGGTTTAGAATTAAGTGCTGTTTCGAGGTAGCTTTAATTCATTGTTCTCCTTACTGTTAGTGTTAAATATTTGTCAGATATGTTTCTAAATAAATCATCTGTATTTGAAAATGACAATATTTCTTCTCTATCAATTACAATGACTTTTATCCTATCCATAGTTAATGCATCCATTATAACAGAATTTGCAAATCTATAACCATTTAATTGACCAGAGATACCACTAGAAGAAATTAAAATACCTGAATTAGCACCTCTAGTTCTTAATTTATGTACAAACTCCCGAACTTTTGCACTGCTTAACGGAGGCGCTTCGTTTTTACATTCGCAAATAATAATCGGGTCTAAAAAATCAAAAGAACTTATTATTCGATTGTTCCATAATAATAAGTCCAATTCTTGTGAACCTGTCCCGTCTAATACATTTCTATCTGCTAATCGAATTCCTTTAAATTTATTAAACAAATACAACACTAAATCTTCGAAAATCCTTCCTTTTGCATCAGAATTTTCTGCATTATCAGATTTATTAAGCAACTGTGTGATTCTATTTTGGCTGTAGACAGACATAGTTACTTAATTTTACCATGAACAAGTTCATTTCTTGTTTTAATCAACAATCTCTCAAATCCTTCTGATGCAATACCTTGGATAAAATCCTCAATATCAAATCTTAGAATAAATGGACTTATTTTATTTCCATAACTAAATCTTTTGTTTTCATTGTCAAAATATAATAATACACCTGCATTGGCATCTGTTTTTTCAATATAGTGCTGAAGTTGTTTTTCTGCATTATCAATCGTATTATTTGAGATTTTCCCGGATTTGATTTCAAATAAAAGAGGATTTCCGAAATATTGGGACAAACCTTTATTTATTACAGCAATATCCACTCTAGATTTATCAGCTATTTTTAACTCAGAGACAGCATTCAAGTTAAGCTTTTTAAACACGTCCATAATTAGCTGAACAAGTTGAATTTCATTTGATTTCTCTCTCAAATGTTTAACTCGTATGAGAAACTCATTAGTTTCATCAATTGTTAAATTTGGTTTGGGGCTGATAATATTTTTCTTTTGATATCTGGTTGATTTTTTTTTAATATCACTTAAATAATTTTTAAGTGAGAGTTCAAGCAGGTTAGATTCTTTATCCCAATCAATTTGAAAATACATTTTGCCTTCTAAATAAAAAGGCAGTTTCACAGACTTTTTAACTAATAAGAAAATTGGTTTATTCAAACCTTCTGCTACACCTAATTCAAATAATACATTTTGATTTTTTTCATCCAACAGTGCTAGCACAAAATCTGACTCACGAATTTTTCTTTTCATCAAATCCGAAAATGAAGTACCAATTGAAAAATCATAACAATTGTGATATTCTAAATTCAATTTATCCAATATTTTATTTACTGTCGATAAATCCGAATTTGATGATGCTAAAATATAACATTTCATATTTCTTGTCCTTATATTTTGTTTCACATACAGTGTTCTCTAAACTTGTACATAACTACTTCCTAATCTGAAAAAATAATGTCAGCAGGATTTTCGAGCTGCACAATTAGTAAATAATAATCCAAAAACGGCAACAAGATTAATTATGATAATAAGAGCCACAAAGATGAACATTACAACCAGATAAGTGCTCTCAGTGCGTGATTTTTCAACAAAACCGGAATTTACAGCAAGTGATATCAGGTTTAATAAAATCGCTGTAAGTACAAAAATTATATCTGTCCGTGTGTTTTGTCCCAGCTCTGGAGTAATGTGTTTATGAACGTGTTCAATCATCATACAATCCTCCATAGTTTAATTAATAATTAAAGGTATAATATTGCGCATAGATCATTCGTTTATTATCTCCCTAAAAAAATCAATATCAAAAGTTGTTTCTATTTTCTAAGCGTCAAGGAAAATACTTCTACATAATCCTATTAAAGAAATGTTTTTCTTTCTTTTTGAATTATCATTCTCACTTTTTTGTTCTGTCATTCCCGTGAAAGCTTGTCCTCGACTTGATTGGGGACGGGAATCCATTGAACTAAGTTTTATAGATTCCCACTTGCGTGGGAATGACAAGGATAGTTAAGAATGATACAAAATCCAATGAATATGAAGTTTATCTCAATTGATAAAAGTCTTTCTCACTTGCAAAGGAACATCCTTTGCAGCTCGCAGAGCAGGAATTACATTCGGTGTGCAGTTTACTGATATAACCTTTTCTTTCGAGGGTTTCCAACATCGCCTGCAGGGCGCTTTCATCAGTTTTGAAATGGATGGCAAGGTCTGAAAGGCTGATTATTTTTCGTTCTTTGAATAAATTGATTATTTTGCGAAGCATGATTTATTAACCCCCTTTTATTCCCCCTTCCGTCTTCGTGCACTCCGACGCGACAAGTCTCAGGGGGATTAATAGGAGTTAATTAGTGGTTTCAAAACTATTTTATTAATATTCTTTGTGCAAGTTCGCAGGGGATTATATACCGAGTTTCACCAACGCCCACCACAATATTCGGATTTCCTTCTTCGTTTTTATGAACGGTTATCAAGTTACCCCTGTAGATGCCCATTTCCATAGTTTTGATATCCGGATTAAAAAGAATAAGATATTTTTTACCAATTTCAGCCTGGCTCAAGTCCATGTGAAGGGCATGAGCTATTCTTCTGCCATGGCATTTTTTGTGCTGTCTGCCACGACCTTGCCTGCGTCCTGTGCCACCTTTTCCAAATCCAAACATTTCTTAATCCTTTTTAATAACAAGATAATGAATAAACACCCAAATGCAAATAATTCTCAATTGCAATAAGTGTCAAATTATATTTCACAACTTTTCTTAAGAACCAAAATATAATTCCTCGATATCTTTACTTTCTTGAAAGAGCCACTGTCCAACTCAAACCGATTTTTTTCATTGTTATTCCCTAAGCATTTATAGTTATTCTTTTCGAAGCTACTTTCATTCCTGTATAAAAAAGAATGAAGATAACAGCTATGATCACTATCCACATCGCAGATATTGCCGGTTGAACCGCAAATATACTAACCTGGTAAAACAGCGTTGAAATAAGCCAGGCAAGGATGGTGAGATATAACACAGAAAATGTCATCCATTTAAAATTTGTTTCTCTATAAATGGTTGCAATTACAGCTACACAGGGAGCATATATCAAAATAAAAAGTAGATATGCAAAAGCATTATTTTTCCCACCGAAGCGTGAACTCATTTCTGAGAAAGTGCTGGAGTCAACTTCCAGTTCCTCCTCCACAGCTTCCATATCAGAAGTTTCCACAGATAATCCCATCGGATCTGCTGCAGATTCTCCTAATCCTTTGAATCCATCCGGAATTGTTTGAAAAGCTTCAATGATTCCGCCCCAGAAATCAAATGTTTCCTCTGTTTCTTCGGTTTCATCCAATTGTGAATAGAGAGCGTCCAAAGTTCCAACTACTGCTTCCTTGGCAAATATACCGGTGATAATTCCAACAGTAGCTGGCCAGTTTCTGTCAGTAACACCCATAGGATTGAAAACCGGAGTGACGCATTTTCCAATATAACTTAGAATAGAATTACTTGAATCTTCATTTCCAAAACTTCCATCTGTTCCAATGGAATTCAGGAAACTCAGCAATATCACCACGATCAGAATCACCTGTCCCGCTCGCAGGATAAAGGTTTTTAATCGTTGCCAGGTATGGAGCATGATCCCGTTAAAAGTTGGAATGTGATATGGAGGAAGCTCCATCACAAATGTAGAAGTTTCACCTTGAAAGATAGTACTCTTGAAAAGCAATCCTGATAAAACTGCCAACAATATCCCGATCAGATAAATTCCAAAAATTAGAAATCCACCTTTCCCGGGGAAAAATACAGTAGCAAAAAGTGCATAAACCGGAAGACGGGCACCGCAGGACATAAAGGGATTAATAAGGATTGTAAGGATCCTGTCGCGATTATTTTCCAGTGTTCTGGTTGCCATTATTGCCGGAACATTACAGCCAAAACCGACCAGCATCGGGATGAATGCTTTTCCGGGAAGACCGATAAACCGCATGAATCTATCCATCACAAAGGCAGCTCTGCTCATATAACCTGAATCTTCCAGGATAGATAAAGAGAGGAACATAAAAAATATGGGTGGGATGAAAGTAGAAATGGTTTGAAAAGCACCACCAAATCCGCTTGCCAGGATGGTTATCAGCCATTGCGGGAAATTCAGATTTGTAAGAAGATGACCAAGTCCATCAACGAAGATCGTTCCCATGAATCTATCAAAAAAATCGATAAATGGTGAACCAACGTTGATCGTAAGCATGAATATCAGGTACATAACTCCAAAGAAAATCGGAATGCTGAGAAAACGATTTAGAACGAACTTATCAATGAAATCGGAGACATTTTTTCTGATCTCAGAATCACGATGTACAACATCCCTGCTCAAACCATGAATGAAACCATATCGCCCGTCTGCAATAACGATATCAACTTCGCTGCGTGTATGCTTTTCAATCTTTGCAGATTCAGGAGCTATAATATCTTCAAGCTTATTTTTCGTCATTGAAATAGCCAGTTCATCTTTTTCCAGTAGTTTAATAGTAAGCCAGCGATTATCCACATTATTATCCTGTGCAAAAGGAGCAGATTTTTCCATGATCTTTTCGATGGCGTCTTCCACCACAGAATCGTAAAGAACTTGTGTTCGGGAAATTTCATGTCTTTCAGATGCAGCAATTATTTCATCTTTCAATTCTGTGATACCTTGCTTTTTTGCGGCTACAATTGGAATTACAGGACATCCCAGGTGAGTAGCAAGGTGTCCCACTTCAATTCGAATCTTCTTCTGTTTGGCAACATCCATCATGTTCAATGCCACAACCACCGGTATTTGCATTTCCAGAAGTTGAGTGGTAAGATACAGATTTCTTTCCAAGTTAGTGGCATCAACAATGTTTACAACAAGATCAGGTTTTTCAAACAGGATGTATTCACGGGAAACTTTTTCATCCAGCGAATATGCAGAGAAAGAGTAAATTCCAGGAAGATCAATTACATCGATTGAATATCCTTGATGTTTATAACTCCCTTCGATTCGCTCAACAGTTACGCCTGGCCAGTTGCCAACTCTTTGTTTTGCACCGGTTAAAGCATTGAATAAAGTGGTTTTACCACAGTTTGGATTACCGGCTATAGCAATAATGAATTTTTTCATTTCATACCTTTATTTGCATTTGATATTCATTCTCAATTGATAAATAATTTTTTTCTTTTTTTACTTCCTGCATTTTTGGCAAATACCTTTTGCTACAATGTTAAATTCTTTTATTTTAAAATTGTGTATTTTTGCTAATTTATTTAAAATGCTTTCTGTCTCTTTGCTTTCAACTTCGATTATTTTTCCGCATTTTTCACAGATAAAATGAAGATGTCTGTCATGACCGTAAGTGTGCTCATAATGGTCTTTTGCCAGGCAGCGCAGGGATCGTTTTATCAGACCTGCTTCGACCAGAAGTGGTATTGTTCGATATATAGTTGCTCTGGAAACATCCTTGTTTTTTTTTCGGATTTGGTCGTAAAGTCCATCAACATTGAAATGTTCATGAGTTGCAAACACAGTATCCAGAATGATCTTTCTGGGTTTGGTCAGCTTCAAACCTTTGGAGACCAGGTATTTTTCAAATACTAAATTTTCGTTTCTCATATCACCTCTAATATTTTATACAAAGCAAAAGAAAAATCGTTGCATATATTTGTCAAGATAAAAATTGAGAATGAGTCTCAGTATAGTGTGTAATGTGCTTTCAATGTGAATATTTAGAAATTCAAATTTCAGTTTACCTAACCTAATCCCGGTAAATACATTTTGATTTGGCAGCATCCTCTTTGGAACAAATCCGCACACAACGAAAACAATGAATACAATTCACATCCGAAATTTCTTCATTATAACCGATATCGATGTTCATGGGACAATAATTCGCACAATTAAAGCAATTGATGCTGGTTTTTATATTTCTGAAAATTTGCCATCTCTTAATTTTAAGGAGTTTCCCGATGTATTGAAAAACATTCATCATGGTAGCATAAGGACACAGGTAACGACACCAGAACCTTTCTACGAGAAACCCTCCAAAAATTATGATAACAAGTGTGATAACAGCAGCAATCCCGATCCGTTGAGGATGGGCAAAAGCCAGAACAGGACAGAATTTCATATATAAATACTGTATTCCAAAATAGGCAAAAATTACAGTAATCAGAAATGAGAGATATTTCAATCCTAAAAGAAAGCGATGAAATCTAAAGGGAATCCTTTGCAGAAATTTATGTCTGGATTTGTTAAGTTTATAAATAGATTCCTGCAATGTACCAATAAAGCAGACATATCCGCAAAATAAACGACCCAGAAAAATCGTACTGAATACGATTAATAAACCAATAATAATAGCAGGCTTGAATAACATTCCCGTGTGTATTTTTAATCCCATTATTCCAAAACAAATGCTGGAATAAGGACAAAATTGATGTGCTGTTGTAAATAAACCTTTTATTAAAAATACTATCAATAAAAGGGAAATCCCAAAAGAAACTGATTGGATTATTCCACGCAACACATCTCGTTTCATTATTTTATCCATCCTAAAGGAAATTCCAAAATACAAATAACAAAATACAAACAAATCCCAATGACCGAAATTCAAAATTTCAAACACGGAATTAGGAATCTATAGAACTTAGTTCAATGGATTCCCGTCCCCAATCAAGTCGAGGACAAGCTTTCACGGGAATGACAAACAAAGAAAAATTAACTATTTACCATATCACATTTCAGTAAAAGAATCCGAAGAAAAAAGCAAAGTCTTTAAACTATCAACTACAACTTTAAATTTTTCCATCTCATCTTTTGGTACTGGCGGACCGGAAACATTTTTCAGTTTTAAAGGGTTAATTGCAGTTCCATGATGATAAATCGTGTAATGAAGATGATTCCCTGTGGAAAGTCCGGTAGAGCCTACATAACCGATGATGTCATGTTGCTCAACTCTATCTCCAACTTTGAATTTCCCGTATTTGCTCAGATGACCATAAAGTGTTTTATAGCTATTTGCATGACGAATTATAATAGTTTTTCCGTAGCCGCCTTTTCTGCCTTTCACAGTGGGATGACCACCTTTCCAACCTCGATGAATAATAGTTCCATCTGCAGAAGATTCCACCGGTGTTCCATAGGCAGCAGCATAATCCACACCATTGTGCATCCATACCTTTTTACTTATTGGATGGAAACGCTTTCCAAAATATGATGATATTCGTTTATAGTTTAGAGGTGATTTCAGGAATGCTTTCTGGAAGGATTCACCTTTTTCATTATAGTATTTTGCTATTTCCTTTTTATTTTCATAACGATACGCAATCTTGTTGTACTTCCCGTTAATATATTGAGCAACAAGTATTTCGTCATATTTCACAAACTCATTTTCATTCATAAACTGTTCATAAACCAGGTGAAATTCGTCCCCTTTTTGAGGGTCAATATTGAAATCGATATCCCACTGAAATATCTCGCTGAGAGCCATTGCCAATGCTGGTCCTTCATTCTGGTCTATCATAGCTTTATAAAGAGATGAAATAATGACTCCGTCACATTTTTTGATAACCTTGATAACCGGTAATGTATCGATTTTTGTGAAATATAAATCAGCAGTATCTCTTAACACACGATAGGTTTTTATCTTATCCGGAAAATAAGCTAATTCATGAATGACATCTAAACTATCGAGTTTAACCTTGAAACTATCTCCGGGATGGGAACGTCGCAAATTATAAATTTCGTCCAATTTATTTACAAGTTTATACACATCTGTGTTTTTAATGTCTTTTTGTTTTAAAGCTTCAGCAAGTGTTTCTCCCTGTTTCAGGGAACCGGACTTATAAATGAACGGATCGATTTCTCCCGGTTCTTCTTTCGCACAGGAAAATAAAAAAAACAAAGCTAATAACAATGAAATATATTTCATTAAAATATCCTTCCATCAAAAAATAATGAGAAAAAAGTTTTATCATCAGTATTCTTGTCAACGGAATTAAATACTTGACGTCTTCAATCAGCATTATGTCTCTTGTTTTTGATTATTTTGGCTTGTTCCTATCCGGCAGCTGCCGGATGGGAATACAATGTGTTACTAAAGAGGACTTTCGTAACGAGCATAAAGAGGATTAGCCACAAAAGAAATAGAAATACTCTTAGCGTTGCTTCGTGTTCTTAGCGGTAAAAAACAGGAGACATAATGAAAAAAGTAATCTTAGTCATTATTATAATCTTTTTTATAAAGACTCTAAATTCAGTTGATCGTCTTGATGAATCTACTGTAATCTCCACCGAAGACATCATTAAAGCAGTTGATAAAGCAAAATCTGACAGCTTGCTTGCCAAAACCGAATTCAATGAACTGATAAAAGACCTCGAAAAAATCGAGGGACTTTTTACTTTTTATCGCAACAATGAAGACGGAACTGTTTATTTGGAAATTAAACCCGAGCAATTTGGAGAAGTTTATCTCTGCTCCATGACCCGCCAATCTGCTGATGCTTATATGTTCGATGCTTCTGCTATGATGCGCAACTTCCCCTTTTTCTTTAAGAGGGTTCACAAAAAGATACAAATGATTCAGAATAACCTGAAATTCCGGGCTGATGAACCTGCTATGAAACGAGCTATCGAGAAATGCTTTTCAAATTCAATTATCGCATCAACGAAAATAGCCTGCAAACCGCATGAAGAAACCGGTTCCATCCTGATAAAAGCAGCGGACATTTTTCTAAAAGACTTTACTAATGTAGAATATTCCACAGAAAGAAGAAAGAAGAAGTTCAGTTTCGATAAAGATAACAGCTATTTTTCCGATTTGAAGTCATTTCCAAATAATACTGAAATCGAAGTAATCCTGCATTTTAAGAACAGTCAATGGAAAGGAGGCTACACTCTTCCGGATCCCAGAAGTATGCTTCACCGCTATCATTACAGTTTGTCTTCAATTCCGGAAACTAATTATAAACCTCGCCTTGCAGATGATAGATTAGGTCATTTCACCACCATTTTTCAAGATTATTCTGATTTATTAACGGAATCTCCCTATGTGCGTTATATCAATCGTTGGCATGTTGAAAAAGAGAATCCAGATGCTAAAATTTCCAGAGCGAAAAATCCCATTGTTTTCTGGCTGGAAAACACAATTCCGGAAGAGTTCAGACCTGCTGTTAAAAAAGGTATTTTACTTTGGAATGATGCCTTTGAAAAAATTGGAATTAAGGATGCAATTATTGTAAAAGAGATGCCTGACGATGCAGATTGGGATCCTGCAGATTCGCGTTATAACACAATTCGCTGGATCATCCAACCTGGTGGAGGATATGCAGTTGGACCTTCTCATGCCAATCCTTATACCGGAGAGATTTACGCTGCTGATGTTCGCATCAGCGTTGATTTTCTGCGTTTTTTCTTCTATGAATTTGATGAATTTGTAAATCCTCATAGTTGGATGGATGGTCTGGAATCTGCCCGGTGGGATGAGCAAACATTTGGAGAAGATGATTTTGCCAGAGGATTATCGCAACAAATGGCTTTTGGCTGGAATGTGCTTTATTCAAGAGGTCTTTTCGGAATCGGAAAAGATGATATGAAAGACTTTGTTGATGAGGGAATTACCAGCCTGGTTGTTCATGAAGTGGGGCACACACTGGGTTTGCGTCATAATTTTAAAGCAAGCACGATTTATACTTCAGAACAACTTCAAGATAAAAAATTTACCAAAAAAAATAGTTTAACCAGTTCTGTGATGGATTACACACCTGTAAATGTTGCACCGATTGGAGGAAAGCAGGCAAATTATTTTCAAACAGAATTAGGTGTTTGGGATAACTGGGTCATAGAATATGCCTATTCTGTTTTTGCTGAAAAAGAGGAAGCTGAAGAATTGGAAATAATCGCAGAAAAATGCACGCAGCCCCTCCTTGATTACGGAACTGATGAGGACGCTTTTGGTTTATCGAGTAGAGGAGTTGACCCTTCTGCCTGTATGTTCGACCTGGGAAAAGATCCGATAATATTTTATGAAGATCGTATTGCCATCACCAAAGAGATGTGGAAAAATATCTTTGATAATTTTGAAAAGCCGGGACAATCCTACAAAAAACTACGCCATGTTTTCCAGCAGGGAATTGGTGAATATCGAAGAGCTGCTCATAATTCCTGTAAATACATCGGAGGACTTTATACTCACCGCGACCACATCGGTGACCCGAACGGCAGGATTCCTTTTGAAGTTGTTCCTGCAAAAGAGCAGCGCAGAGCTCTTAATTTTCTGATGAAAAATATGTTTGCTGAAGATGCCTTTTACTTCCCTCCAGAACTTCTTAATAAATTAGTCTTGGAAAAAATGGGAAAATTTACCAATAGCATCTGGGAAAAAGAACGGCTCGATTATCCCATTCATAATTCAGTGGCAGCAACCCAGTCCATAGTTTTTGCTCATCTTTTCGATCAATTAGTTTTAGAAAGATTACAGGATAATGAGCTTAAATTTGAACCGGAAGATGAGAAATTCTTAATGAGCGAGATGTTTGATACCGTGAAAAAATCTGTGTGGACAGAACTGGAAGAAAACAGGAATATCAACAGCTTCCGGCGTGAATTGCAAAGAATATATCTGCACCGTATATCTGAACTGGTTCTCGATAAAAACAAGAAAATCCCTCTTGATGCTGTATCTCTGGCTCGGTTTAATCTTATCCGGATAAGAGAACAAATCGATACCTTGGATAAAACTAATTTAGATATTATCACAGAAGCTCATTTAGAAGAAACTTCCGCAAAAATTCAATCTGTATTATCTGCTCAACTTCAGAAAGGAAAATTGTAAGAAAACACTGAAATTGAATATTGACTATTAGTAAAAAAGAATAAAAATGAATAATCCAAAGCAAAATTCATCTTATCTTCGTAAATTGAAAATCTGCGCTCATTGTTCATTATTTTTCTTGTTTCTTGTTAAAAATTCAACTTTTTTTAATTTTATAGAATTATTTTTGAAATTTTTTAGCATTTTTTCAATTTCTTTGTTAACATGAAAATTCACAACACATAGAAATTAAAGGACTTAGAAAAATAGCAGGAAATTTCACTCGCTTCGTAACTCATTATTATAAAATAAATTAAGTTAGATTTAGTCCCTTTTATGGCATTTTTGTCGTCTACTATAATAGGGAGCATTGTATCTATGATATGGAATAAATTTTTTTTTAACGTTGATATTCAGGAGATGAATTTAATGAAGAACATAGATATTTATTTCCAGGGGAAGAATAATTTTATTTGACTTTCCTCATCGATTTTTTTTTTAGTCGGTGAGGAGTATAAATTACAAATTTTTTTAAAAGATGGAGGTATTAAGATGAAAAATAAATTAATTTTACCGATAATTATTATATCATTGATGTTACCACTATTGTTTTGCGGGTGTGATTACTTTGGTGCTGATAATGTATATATCCCTATATACCAGGACGCCATCTACATTATGGATGCAGATGGAAGCAACAAGCAGAAAGTGATTGATGTGGATAATTGCGACAATGTGCAGTTTATCCCCAACTCAAACAAACTTCTTTATCTCGCTGATAAAAGCCTTTACACAGTGAATGAGGATGGGTCTGACAATTTAAAGATAAGTGGAGAATTGAATCTTTATTATGCAAGACCAATAATATCTGATGATGGCCAATTTTGTTTTTTTGAAGCATATCAAGAAAGAATGGCTAATGCTGATATTTATCAAATTGATTTAACAAATAATGTTTATGAAAATATAACTCAATCAGAAGAGTATCACGAATCCTACATTGATTATAAAAACCACAATATTATTTTTTTTAAAATTTCTGAAAACTCGTTAATTTCGATCTGCAAATATTCATTAACAGGACAAGAAGTTGATACAATTGTATATGCACAACAAGATATTAGTTTAATTTCCCCAATATTTGGAAATGATGATACAGAAATTTATTATTCGAAAACAGGAGATACAATTGAAAACGGTATTTATAAATTCAATATCATAGCTGATATTGAGCAGATAATCACTGGTTCAACATGGGGTGGTAAATTAGATTGGTACAATAGTCAGTATATTTTCAAAACAGATTCTTTTATATATCGGATAGAGATTAATAATGGAAATGTTGAAAATATAGTTAATGGCGAAAATCCTGATTTTTCAGATGATAAAATGATTTATTCAACTAATTTTGGAGATTATTATAGCAAAATTCGATCAATTGATCTTACAACAATGGAAGAAGTTTTATTATCTTTACACGGCTATAAACCAAGATTTTCAGCAGATTTTACAATAATAGTTTTTATAGGTAAATATATTACAAATCCAAAAAGAAAAAATTTAATAACAAATTAAGGAGAGAAAAATGAAGAAACATATTTTAATTATAATTACAGTTATAATTTTTTCAGTAAACTTATTTGCACAAAGTACAATTGGGACTAAGATCCCTGATGACAGATTACCTTTGGTTAGCTCAAATCCACGTATAACCGAATGGCAGAATGCAGGATGTTTAAAACAGATAGAAGAATATGGCGGCATTGAAATTGATATATGTATTGATGTAACAACTGATTTGGATGATGTAGTGGGAAGTAAT
Organism: uncultured Candidatus Cloacimonadota bacterium; assembly: GCA_964457455.1. Taxonomy (GTDB): domain Bacteria; phylum Cloacimonadota; class Cloacimonadia; order Cloacimonadales; family TCS61; genus JABMPU01. The sequence continues at coordinate 24,577 of CAYWJN010000014.1, read as the reverse complement.
ATAGCTCAAAAAATAAATAGAATTGTAAAATATGAATTAGAACCAGATTATATTGATAAATCCCTTCTTTTCTACTTCCCACCAGGAGAGTATAATTTTACTGAAACAATTGAGATAAATCGCGATAATGTAGTTTTCAAAGGAGCGGGAGCAGGGGAGACAACATTGAAATTTGTAAAACAATGGTATTATAATGCAAATGGTGAATACGAAAGATTTAATTTTATAGAAGTTGAAAATAGAAGTTTTATTGGGTTCGACAACTTTAAAATAGAAATTCGTGACCCAACAGCTGTAGGTGGAAACTTAGATGAGGGATATCAAGGGATGTTTTTTAATTTTGAAAACAGCAATAATTGTTGGGTTAGTGGTGTATATTCATATTTAGCTCCACGTCACCATATATTTGTTAAAAATTGTCAACATATTGAGATTAGAGGTTGTTATTTTAATAATGCCCGTGCTTATGGTGGTGGTGGGAATGGTTATGGTGTTCAACTATATGGAGATAATACAAAATACTGTCTAATCGAGGATAACATATTCAGGGAACTTAGGCATGCTTATGTTTTGGGTGATGAAGCACATTATAATGTTTTTGGTTACAATTATGAAAGAGATGCACATGAGTATAACTTCATTTTTGCGTTTGATTATATTGAAGGTCAAATTTGTTTTCATGGAGGAGGTAATCAATATTCAGGATCGTACAAAAATTTATGTGAAGGAAATATTGTAGGTCATATCGAAGCAGATGATGAAGATGGAGGTGATAATGAACCTTACAATACGATTTTCAGAAATAAAGCATATGATATGGGTATTTGGGTAGTCCATGAAAATGACGAGTTTAACATAGTAAATAACTATTTTAAAGCTGATGGTTTAGATGAATCAACTGCCGGATTCCCATGGATTTTAGAAGGTAGCAATCATTTAACTAAGAATAATAAATGTAGAGATTATTGGGGCTCTTTTTGGCATGACAATTCATCTGAATATTGGGATGATTTTTCTTATTATCATGATTCAAAACCTGATTTCATCCCTTTTGAACAGTGGCCATATGATTCCAATAGATACAGATTCCAGTAATCCTGCCAGAGACAGATGGATTGCTGGTGGAACAAAAACTGTATTAGCATATTGGAATCATATCAAAATAAATAAACCAGATCAATATGATGCTTATTTCTACACCAACAAAGATCCCCTAACAGGAAATACTCAGAAAGAACTTATAATAGTATATTTAACATATCATAATCAAAGTACACCGATGGAAGTAACTATCGAACAGACTATAGGACAAACTACCAATATTATTGGAGATTGGAATAATAAAGTGGTAGATTTATGCGGCGCAGGATATAGTTATTTGCCTGCAAAACGTTTTGTGGAAAGAATAATATTATCCAATGTTACATTAGATGATATTGTAATCACAATCGATGATTATGATACGATTGATAAGATAATTACAGCATCTTATGATTATGGTGGTTATCCACCCTTTCCAATTTTCCATACTGATGATATTGATAGAGATATGATTTACGCCACTTACAGCGGAGCATATTCCGGTGGTGTTTATTTTGGTATGCCCCATGTTCTTAAATTTCGGTTACCTTATAATGGAAGTTTATCAATTAATAACGATAATAATTTCGGGGTGTTTTTGGAAGATGGAAATTATAGTTATAATCTGATTTCAAGTAACTATGCTGATTTTAACACCAATGGTACTATCAGCGTTACTATGCCTTCAGTTGATGTTTGTATAGGGTGGGATTTAAATGAATATAATACTTCTTTGCGGATAGCTGTCGGTAATACATTTAATATACGAAATCGAGTTAGTTTTGATGGATTGATAAGAATGGGTTATTGGTATGGTACTCAATGTGATCCATTTTTTTGTGTTTCAGAATATAATGGCGGATCAGGCTGCCCCACTTTATACAGCAAAGGAGAGCTGGAAAACAACCTGGTTTCACTTGCTGAAAATCAAAGCGAAGATGCTCGAGAATATAAGCTTTTAAAAAACAGAATAAATCATAATGATCTCTCATTTATGGTTTCGGAGAATCAGGACAATATCAATTATTTTGATTATAGCGGATTAATTGCTGTTGGTCATCCTGAGAATGAAACTATCGGTGTCACAGGGCGGGGTGAAATTTTCTCGTATGATTTACGAACAGAAATACATATAGAAACAGGAAGGGACAGCATATTTGTTATACCTGCGAATGATTCAATAATTATTTCTCTTGATGAATATACTCTTCCTCAGAGCGACGAGTTTTTTTTGAAGCTGACTTGTATGAAATATAATAGCAGAGCTATGGGTGGCAAAGGTGGTGTTGACATAGGAGATAATAATTATCGTGATTCAACTTATGTTTTTGATATTGTGGGTATTTATGAAAATCAAAATATATCATATTCTCAAATACCTGAATATTTAATAACTCAAGGTTACGGTAATATTATCATCAAACCATCCAAAGATATTGAAGTTCATGGAATTTCTTTTGTGACGGACCAAAGTCGAAATAACAACAATTTGGATATTCAAAGTTGTTCAATTATTTCTGCACATTCTTTAAAGAATGGTTCAGATGTTCGTTCGCTGCTTTTATTTGAAAATGAGGATTACTTTGAATTTGGAGTAAATGGAGGTTTTGAAGTCACTTTTGATTCTCCAACGATACTATAGGCGATAAGATTGATTATATATTTGTGTCTAAAGGCAGATATCGAAACCTGCTAAATGAAGATATAATCTCTAATAAACTCAATTTTAGCAATTACCCTAATCCATTCAATCCGGAAACTACGATATCTTTTTCTATTCCTGAAGCAAGCAAAATTGAGCTTTCAGTTTACAACATCAAAGGACAAAAAGTAAAAATTCTTGTTAATGATGAATTTGAAAAGGGAACGCACAATATTATCTGGAATGGTGAAGATTCTAATGATAAGCGAGTCGGTTCAGGCGTTTATTTCTATAAGCTAAAAGTGAATGGAAAAGAAAAATCTGTGAGGAAATGTTTGTTGTTGAAATAAGATAATTCAGAGTTTAGATTTATCTTTGCAGTTCATAGAGAGGGATATTTAATTATCCCTCTCATGTTTTATATGAGTAAATTTTTGAATGATGAATAACCCCAATGCAAACTTCATCTTATATTTCAAATCTAAAATCGCTATTCTCCCGGAAAAACGGGATAGGCTTTGTTCTATATTCATTCTTACATTCCCAAAGAGGTCTTTGGGAACGAGAATGGAATTGGTTTAGAATCGATGATTCCTTTTGAATGTATGTTAAAATTAGTGAAAAAACTATTTGACATCAAAAATCATTTTTTTTGGTTTGCTAAGTATTGTATTTAAAGTTAGAAAATTAATAAAAAATTAAAAAATGGAGGAAAAATGAGAAAAATTAATTTGTTAGTAATGATTTTGGGTTTGTCTTTGTGTGGTGTTTTATCGCTTGCAGGACAAACTTTAAATCCACCAAGAAACCTTGAAGTTACACCTTCCGGCTATGCAACCTGGGATCCACCTGGAGAACTTCATGAACTTATTCAGCATGATGGCACTCCTTTGAATGCATACTATCAGAGCTATGGTTATGGTTATGGAGTTGTGTATGATGTTTCCGGATATACCGAGGTGACCCTTGAAATGCTGGATTTCCGTCATTCTCCCTGGGGAGTTTTTGGAACCTGGGATTATAATCTTCACATTGTAGACTGGGATACTTATACTGAAATTGCAACCATTACAGGTCTTCAGACCACTGGTGATGATATTTGGGAAGAAGGTATTGATCTTGGGTCAGTTTCAGGTTCCGGTTTGGTGGGAGTATTTATGGAACCACTCAGCAATGCATCTAATGATGCTTATCCATGTCTTGATGCAGATAATAACCTTAACGGCACATCGTATTTTGGGGAAATCATAGATTATTCTGCGTTCAATGCTTCAGCGGATGTGGGTGACTTTCTGATGGATCTCTGGATTATAGGAGATGCAACTGATGAAATAGTGAAAGCTAAGAAATTTACAGCAAATTTTGGTTCCGGTACAACTCGTGTTGCATCTACAATGCCGGATGTAGAATATATCACGCTTAATCAAACAGTTTATTCTCGTGATTTATTGGGATATAAATTATATCTTGATGGAGTTTTTGTAGATTTTACGAACAATACATATTGGCAGTTTTTAAATCTTACTGTTGGACAAACTTATGCTGCTGGAGTTTCTGCAGATTATGATGAAGGTGAATCTGAAATTATTGAAGTATCTTTTGTTTATCAGGGAGCCGGTTCCGGAAGTAATGTTCCAATCTTAGCAACAGAACTTGGAGCAAACTATCCCAATCCATTCAATCCAACTACAACAATCAGTTTTACTTTGAAAGAAGCATCTGATGTAAAAATAGATGTTTACAACATCACAGGGCAATATGTAAAAACTCTGATAAATAAACATCTTGAAGCTGATAATCATAACATTGTCTGGAATGGAAATGATAATGAAGGAAAAAGTGTTTCCAGTGGTGTTTACTTATACAAAATGCAAGCAGGCAAATACACCAGCACCAAAAAAATGATCCTGATGAAATAGGCTTCGAATTTCACGGGACAGGTCCTTATGAAATAGTTTAACATCAGATATAAATTAATGAATAAAAGCCCCGAATAAGGGGCTTTTTGTTTTATAGCATAAAAATCATCTGTACGTAAGAGCATACCTACTGTTCGCTATTGTACAATTTTTTCATTACTTACTTATTTTCGGAAGGTTCACAAAATGATACTTTTAAAATAAACCATGAATAGATTGATTATGAAAATATATTTGACAATATTAAGAAAGTTTCGTAATTGGAATAATGTGTGCTTAATATTACATTGAAAATTGTGGTTTTCGTGAAATAAGTAGAATTTTAAGGAAAGAATGAAAATTAAACTTTTTACTATCGAGATCATTTTTTAATAAATGATGTGAAAATTATCGCAAACTTTACCTATCGATATTTTATGAAAAACAGAACGTAAAAAATTATTAATTTGGAGGAAAAAAAATGAAAAGAATTACATTACTTTTTGTATTACTAATTGTTTCATTCACATTATTTGCTGTTTGGCAAGTTGGTGAGCCAATTACTGATGACTATTCATGGACAGACAGTAATGGAGAATACCATTCTATCCACGAATTGACAGAAGCAGGTAAAGCCATCTTAATCTTCTGGGGAGGTTATGGTTGAGGTGGATGTGTAGCGGCGGCGCCGATTTTATATAACTGGTGGACAACACAGAATCCTGACGATGTTTATTTGATCTGTGAAACAAATTGGACAAGTTCCCCCATGCCGTATGCAGAAGAAATCTTTGATTTCTATTGGGACTTTGGAAATGGATATGTTCCTTTCTTTGCAGTTATTGGAGCTTATAATATCTATATGTATGGTGACAATGAATACCAACCAGCTTTGGATATGGTTCCTGAAGCAATCGAATCTTTCAACCACATGGGTGTAGTAGCTCCTATTGCAGACCAGGAAATCAATTTCTGGGGTTTTGCACATATCGATATCACCGATATGTTTGCATCTCCAACAGGAAATCCAATTACTGTATCAATTACAGGTAACAGCAATCCTGATATTGCCGGTGCAGAACTTGAAGATAATATTATCACAGTTATCATTGGCTCGGAACTTGGATCGACTGAGATCACAGTAACTGGCGATGACGGTTCTGATGAAACTGTGGATGATGTATTTGTTGTAACTGCTTTGAATCCTAATCTGTTGAGTTACGAATACGACCTGGAAGATAGTCCACCTCAGGGATTATATCCTAATAACCCAAATCCTTATACAAACTCATATACCGATCTTGGTTGGACATCAATATCAGTTGCTGAGACAGACGAGATTGCAAACGTTCATTTTTCTGTAATGTGGGAAAGCGTAGATTATGCAAATGAAGGTAGTTTCCGTACTACTTCACCGGGTGGAACTGATGTTCTGCTTTATGAATCTACCAGCACAACTCCAATACAACTGGAAATCGATACAAATGGATTCAATGGTGAAGCGATGAATGGTGACTGGATCATTTACATGTGCGACAGCTACGGTGATGGTGGACATCAGATCACGAATGGTGTTGTTACATTCATGGCTGGTTCCACAGAAATCGGTCAGGTTACCGGACTTGTTTCCGATACTTATGGCAATCCAATTCCGGAAGCTGTCATTTCTGTAAGCAATATCGCAACTTTGTCAGATGATCTGGGACAATTCTCATTCGATATCCTTAGCGGAAACTACACATTCACCTGCGAAGCAGAAGGTTTCGAAGTAGTTACCATCGATGCTGAAGTAACTACCGGGCAATGGACTTTTCTTGATTTCCAAATGATAGCCCTTACTGGAACTAATGATCTTCCTGATCTTACAACAGAACTTTACGGCAACTATCCCAATCCATTTAATCCTACAACAACAATCAACTTTGATTTACATAAAGCATCTGATGTAAAAATAGATGTTTACAACATCACAGGTCAACATGTAAAAAGTCTACTCAATGAACGTCTTGAAGCTGATAATCATAACATTGTCTGGAACGGAAATGATAATGAAGGAAGAAGCGTTTCCAGCGGTGTTTACTTATACAAAATGCAAGCAGGCAGATACACCTGCACCAAAAAAATGATTCTGATGAAATAGTGATAGTATACATATTATCAGTGATAAGCCCCGCAAGGGGCTTTTTTTTAGCCCTGCAAAAACACCTGTTCGTTAAGGCACACCCTATGTTCGTTATCGTACGGTTATAGTTTCATTCAATACTAACTCATTTTTCTAATTCCCTATCTATTAAGGTATTAGATGGATGGCACATTATTTGCTTAATTATTATAAATAAAAAAGAGTCAGGAGAGTTTTTATGTTGGAATTAAAAGGAATTTTCAAATATTATTCAAACAATTTTGTGAAAACTTATGTGTTAAGGGATGTAGATTTGGATGTAAAAGAAGGTGAATTTGTAACTGTGATGGGTCCCTCCGGAGCAGGAAAATCTACTTTACTTTACATTCTCGGAATGCTGGAAAGCATTGATGACGGTGAATATTTTTATAAAGAAAATCCGGTTCACAAGTTCAATGAGAAGAAACGTACTGAACTTCATAAATATGAGATTGGTTTTGTTTTTCAGCAGTATCATCTAATAGACGAACTAACAGTTTATGAAAATATCGAAATGCCGCTTTTGTATCAGAAGATCAAAGGAACAGAACGCAAAGGTATGGTTTGTGATATGCTGGATAAATTCAATATCGTAGGCAAAAAAGCCCTTTTCCCGAATCAATTATCCGGTGGACAACAGCAGTTGGTTGGAATAGCCAGAGCAATTATAGGAAGTCCAAGTTTGATTCTGGCAGATGAACCAACAGGTAACTTGAATTCTGAACAAGGAAGAGAAATCATGGAACTTTTTACAAAACTGAATAAAGAAGGAACTACAATTATTCAGGTAACTCACTCAGAAGAAAAAGCAGCTTATGGCACACGAATAATAAACCTCTTGGATGGAAGAATTGAAATTTAATAGGGAGTAATGCATGTTTAAGAATTATTTTAAAGTAGCCATCCGAAATTTAATCAACAATAAGGGATTTTCTTTTATCAATATTTTCGGTTTTGCTCTTGGAATTTTTGTCTGCATCATTATAAGCTTGTATGTTATCGATGATTTAACTTTTGATCATCACTTTGAAGAACCGGAAAAACTTTTTCGCGTGGTTTCCAATGACAATTCTAAAGACTGGGTTTCAGCGGTTACAATTGGTCCACTTTTTCTTCTGTTAAAAGATGAAATTCCCGAGATTACAGCATCAACCAGAATCGGAGGATATGGTGCCAGAATAAAACGAGCAGATATCGAAGTTGATGATTCTCTGGCTGTTTTCAGACGGGCAATGCTAACAGATCCCGGTTTTTTTGAAGTTTTCCTGCCAAAGATTTTAAGTGGTGAATCCGAGCATCCCTTGGAAGACCCAAAGGGTGTGTATTTAACCGAAGATACAGCAGAAGCAATTTTTGGCGATGAAGACCCGATTGGAAAAGCTCTGGATATAAGTTATGTAGAAGATGGATATGTTGCCGGAATTGTAGAAAATACTCCGACAAATACGCATTTGCGGTATGGTGTGATCATGCAGATGGACATTTCCATAAATCCTTTATGGTGGAATTCATGGGAAAACCTTACATTAACCGGGTATATCCGGGTTAAAGACAATGTCGATCCACGGGAAGTGGAAAGTAAAGTTATCGATGTTGCTCGTGCAAATAACATGGCTACGGTTTTTACTCCACAACTGCAGCCGCTTCTGGATATGCATCTGAAATCGAGTGAATTGAGATATGATGCATTTAACCTGTTCAAAAGCGATATTTCGATTGTTTACAGTTTGATCTTGATTGCATTACTTGTTTTATTGGTCGCTTCAATAAATTTTATAAATCTTTCCTGTGCGCGTTCATCTAAACGGAGTAAGGAAGTCGGTATGAGAAAAGTGGTAGGAGCAAACAGGAAACAACTTTCTTTCCAATTCCTGGGTGAATCTGTTATCTTCACGGTTATTGCGATGTTAATTGCCTTGGCAGCAGTTGAAATTGTTTTACCACATTTACAAACCTTTCTCAATAAAAGATTGGAATTCAATATTGTTGATGCTCCTCTTATTCTTCCCGGAATGTTGATAATATCCATCATAATCGGAATTTTATCTGGTATTTATCCAGCCACATTACTTTCTGCATTTAAACCCGTAAAAACTCTGAAGGGAGGAATGAAGTCCGGGAAAAAGGGTGCGATCTTACGCAGAGTTTTAGTTGTAAGTCAGTTTGCTGTGTCAATCGCTCTTATTTTGGGCGTTCTTATTGTTTTATCCCAGATCAGATATTTACAATCGGTCGACTTTGGATATGAAAAAGATAATATCTTGATAGTTCCTGCATTTGACGAAAATGTAACAACCCAAAATGATCTTTTCAAAGAACAGGTTCTCACTCTTCCTTCTGTGATATCTGCCACCAGGGTAAGACAGCTGCCTGGTCAAACGCTGCCTACAGCAGAAGTTTTTTTCGGTCACCGTGAAGGAGAATACGGTGCTATGATAGATGAGATCTTTGTTGATGAGGATTTTTTCAGCACCCTGGAGATAGAATTACTTTTTGGAAGGAACTTTGTAAAAGGTTCGATTGCAGATTCAATGAATTCGATATTAATAAATGAAACCGCACTCAGAATGTCGGGCTGGGATAACCCAATCGGGAAAACAATAATACATGTTCCTGCCGAAGGAATGGATAATCCATTAACTGTGATCGGTGTGATAAAAGATATTCATTTTGGTAATGCAAAACGAAAAATTGAACCGATGATAGTTCATTATAATCCGAGGAATGCTCTTTTACTGATACGCATAAACAGCGGGAATATGGAAGAAGTAACAGAACAAGTTGAAGAGGTATATACGGAAATCTGGCCAGAAAGAGATTTTAGATCTTTTCCATTTGAAGATGCATTCAATTACCAATTTTTCAATGAAAGAAATTTCGTTGTTAAAATGGCTGTATTTACCGGTCTGGCTATATTCATCGCCTGTCTTGGTCTATTTGGAATGGCAACATTCATCACAGAGCAAAGAACAAAAGAGATCGGTGTGCGAAAAGTATTTGGTTCTTCAGTACGGTCTGTGGGTTTCCTGCTGACCAAAGATTTTGCCAAATGGGTATTAATCTCAAATATTATTGCCTGGCCATTAACATATTATGTGATGAACAGGTGGTTACAGAATTTTGCTTACAGGATACAAATTAATATAGGATTGTTTTTTATTTCCGGGTCCATCGCTTTGATCATCGCTATTATTACTGTCAGCTTTCATACAATTAGAACTGCCAATTCCAACCCTGTGGATGCTTTGAAGTATGAGTAAAGACTCGGCTTTGCCAACGGCAAAACGATGTCTGTTTTTCAAAGCTCCTGCTTTGAGAATGGTAAATGTGAAATTATAAATGAGAAAAATACTAATAATTGTCATTCCCGTGAAAACAGGAATCTAAATTCAGTATGAGATTCCCAATCAAATCGAGAATGACAAAAGAATAGGAGAATACATGACGTTTGATAAGAATTTTGAAGAACAATGGTTAGATAAACTTCAAATTGGTCTGAAGAAAATCGGTAAAGCAAATTTGTTTAACGAGATTACAAAAAATAAAGAAGAGCAGTCACTTCTGAAATGGACAGATAACCTGATGAAAATGTTAAAAGAAAAACTTACTCAAAACGAGATCAACGAAATGATGACAGGTTGTGCTTGCATTACTCCCAAAGATCATCTTGTAAATATCCGTAATGAATATGCAGAAACACAAGATCTGAAAAAAGTGCATACAATGCTTCAGGAAACGTTTGAGAAATTAATCAGGCAATATAAGAATCTCGATGATGAACAAATGAAATTTCTGCGAGAAAGCGGTTGGGGAATGGCTGGTAAACTAGAAGGAAATACAATTTTTGCCACCAAGATCCCGAAAGAATTTCATAAATATTTCCAAACAAGAGACGCACAAAAAAAGAAATATTATTATTGCCATTGTCCCCGAATCAGGGAATTGTTCTTAAATAACGAAAAACCTCTCGATGTGAATTACTGCTATTGTGGATCTGGATTTTACAAAGATATCTGGGAATATATTTTGCAGAGAGAAGTTAAAGTAAAGATCATCGAATCATTGATGACAGGTGATGAACTGTGTAAGATCGAGATTCTTATATGAGGGGTTATTTTTGTTTAGAAATTATATAAAGATCGCATTTAAAAAAATATAAAGGCATAAAGCTTTTTCCTTTATTAATATAGCTGGTCTTGCAATTGGAATGGCTTGCTGTATTCTTATTATGCTCTGGGTGAGCAAATTTAAGCTCTATAAATAACATCAGCCAGATACAATCCTTCCGGAGGAGCGGTTGCAATCAGCTTGTTCTCCGGATTTTTTTGATTGAATAATTCAATGATGATTTCAGGTTTCTGCTCCGAATTAGAAATATTTAAAATCGTACCTATAAGCCTTCTAACCATGTTATGAAGAAAACGATTTGCACAAATTTCGAACATAAAATCGTCTTTTCTTTCTTTGAAAATGAAGCTTTGAACAGAACAAATTTGACTGGAAATATCCGGGTTGAATTTGGAGAAAGAAGTAAAATCGTGTTTTCCCTCAAAATATGAAAGGCACTTGATAATCTTTTCAGGAGCGATTTTCAGACGAGGAAAAAAGCTTTTATAGAAACGGTTGCAAGGAGTTCTTTCTTTGGCAATCAGGTAAATGTATTTTCTTTGAATCGCATCATACCTGGCACTAAAGTCATCTTTAACTTGAATGATTTTTATTGCTCTGATATCATCGGGCAGTTTAGAATTCAAAGCCAATAATATTTGCTCTGATGTCATTTGGATAGGAAAATCAAAATGAGCAAACTGTTTGAGAGCATGCACACCTGCATCTGTTCTGCCGGAGCCAACGATTGGAACAGGTTCTTTGGCAATTATCTTGAGAGCATTTTCGATTGTCTGTTGAACGGTTCGTCCGTTTTTTTGTGATTGCCAGCCGCAGAAATTCGTACCGTCATAAGAAATTGTCATTAAATATCTTTTCATCTTTCCTCAGTTTTATTAATTAGAGTTTATCCGAAAACTCAGTTTTTTCGACTCGTAAGGAACGACGAGTCGAGAAAAAGTGAGTATTCAAGCTACCTCGAGTCGTCGTCGCCAGCTCCTTACAACTCGAAACGCAACTTTACGGAAGAATTTTAATTACAATTAACAGATAAATCAAAGCCAAAAGCAATAAATACAAATTTGGCAAAACATAAAATCTGCTTTTAACATAACTTTCTTTTAATTTTTCAGAAACCGTTTTTTCTACATGATTAATTTTATAAAAACTTAAGGTAAATGCATCTGATAAAATCTGGAAAATATTCCCGGATTTCTGAGCTGCAATCTTATATTGTTCGCTTAAAATCGGAATAAAGTAAACTGTGGCTACAATAAAAAAAGTAATTTCAGAGAAGATTTTATTATTAGAAATCCATGTTGAATTCGATAGAAAACCTTCCATTGAAGTTGTGGAAATAAGATATACTGAAAGCAGAAGCATGAACATAATCCTGATGGAAACAAAACTTTGGGTAATAAATGAAACATTAAAGATCATTCCAAAAATGAAATATGAAACAAAAAAAGGGATCATTTTGAGGAATATTTTAAACCAATTGAGAAAAATTTTTGGAGAAATAATCAAATACAAAAAAGTGATTCCAAATATAATTAAAAATCCGGGAAAGCTGATTAAGACTGATATTATCAAACCCAAAAGAATTAAGAGAAGTTTTAGAAATGAGTTTTGCTTTTGAAAAAAGGAATACTGCAACTTTCTAAACATTTAGAATGCAAATAATGTTTGTAAGTAATAGCAATATTTCATAACTTAATTTTTATTTATTTGCACCTCATCCCCTGACCCCTTCTCCTGCAAGGAGAAGGGGAACATTGCTGACTCCCTCTCCTCAATAGGAGAGGGTTGGGGTGAGGTCGAAAATTAACTTCAGAAAAAGGCATTAAAGGGTCACTTTCTTTCAAAGGTTACTGTAATTGTAATCCAACCGGAAACAGGTTTACCATCTTTTTGGGCTGGTTTGAATTCCCATTGATTTACAGCATCAATAGCTAATTCATCTAAACCACCAGGACCTGACATTAACGATTTTATTACTATTATTTCACCCACCGTTGCATCTTCCAATACTTCGACTTTAAGTAAGATTCCATCTTCAATAAATGGTTCTGTAGAAGGAGACACAGGATTGAATTTTCTAATTATTTCAGGCAGTGTATCATATTTTTCATTTTCAGGCTTTATTTCTTCAGAATCCGGTTTTTCCTCTTTTTCTATTTCAGGATTTTCTTCTTTCTCAATTTTCTCTTTTGTTTCTTCAGTTTCTTTCTCAGTCTCTTCTTTCATTTCTTCTTCAGCTTCTTTTTCAGCTTCTTCCTGAGCTCTTTCAAGTTCTTCGAAGAATGATAATCTATCAACTTTTAGATAATTTGTTCCATCATAGAATTTACGGATTGCAATACTGAAAATACTATTAGGAGCATTTTCCAGAAGAGTATTAAAATATGGTTTGGCAGCAGTGCTGTCAGATAGAATGATGAAAAGGATGTAACCAATGGAAGAGGTTGCTTTTTCAGAAAATTCATGATCCGGATTTGCGGAAATTAAGATGAGTTTCTCTATTGTTTCAGAGGGATTTGTTTCATAATTTTTTATTGCCAGATCATATTCGGTTTCATGGAGATTTTCCTCTTCGATTTCTATTTCAATCTCGTTCAATAGAATAAAAGCTGATTCCGTATATTTATTTTGAGGGTTGTCCTGTTGCAGTTGGGTAAAGAGTTCCCAGCATTTCACAGAATCCTGAAAAATATTTTTATAAACCCAGATTTTTGTGAATTTGGCAAAAGGAATAAATTCCTCGATATATTTATTCAGAGTTTCCTCAGTTTTAAGAACCTGGCTTTTCAAGGATTCCAATTGAACTTCTTTTTCATTAATAAAAAGAGAATCCGATAAAGCCAAAGTATCATTCGGAACTGAAACTTTGAGAGAATCTAACAAAAATAATGAATCTGAAATAGCCAAAGTATCATTCGGAACTGAAACTTTGAGAGAATCTAACAAAAATAATGAATCTGAAATAGCCAAAGTATCATTCGGAACTGCAACTTTAAGAGAGTCTGAAACAATTATGGAATCTGATACAGATGGAATAAAAGTTAGAGAATCGAGACTGCTCAGAGAATCGAGTTCCAAAGTTAAAATTTCAATTCGATAATTCAGAGAATCTATTTGCAGCTCCAGAGCTTCATCCTGATTGATAATATTATCATAAACAACCAGAGCAGAATCCGGCAGTTCCAATATTTCAAGATAATATTCTGCTAATTTGTATTGCTGCTCGATCAGTTCTTCAGCGGAAATATTGGAATCCGGATGATAATATTGAATGATCTGGCTGGCAACAGAGCTTCGTGAAAGAGCAAGCTCCACAAATTCAGATCTGCTAAATTCGGATTTCACAAAATTATAATGTTCAATAGCTTTTTCGTAATCTCGAGTTACATTGAAATGCATCTCTCCCAGATAGAAATATGCTTCAGCTGAAATCTCTGTGCGTTTATTGTCTTTTGTTATTACATCAAAAAGTTCAGAAGCTTCATCGATCCTACCTAATTTGACTAAACATCGTGCTTCTAACAATTGAATCTTAGTAATATTTTCCTGGCGATATTCATCCTTTAAAAGCTTTTTAATATATTCGTAAGATGTATCAAAATCATTCAAAAGAAGGTAATTATTGGCAATGAAAAAGCGAGCTTCTAATTTATTTTTTTTAGAAACTTTGGATTTGAGAAGGTCAAAAAATACTTCGTTTGATTTTTCATAGTCCTCAGAGATGTGATAGGTTTTTCCCAAATCGAAAAAAGCAGTTTCATATTCTTCGGATTTCGGATATTTATCGATGATTTTTTGCAGGAAATATTCCGTTTGAATGAAGTCTTCATCTTCGAGATGATAATTGGCCAGAATCAAATAAATGCTGGAATGTAAATCTTTGAATTCCGGATCAGTCAGGTATTCTTGTAATAGTTTATAGGCTTCTTTCTCTTTTTTCAGTTTATGGTTTGTTTTGGCAATGTAGATTTTAGCTTGAGGAATGTGTTCACTTTGCGGATAGAAGTTTACCAGGTCTTCAAATTTTTCTAAAGCCTGAATTTGATTTGTGCCTTTATAATACATAGCCCGTGCGAGCAGAAAAAGTGCGTCGTCTGCCCATTTGCTGTCTTTGTATTCAGTTAAGACTAAGCCGCATCTTTTTATGGTTTTATTATAATTTTGAATTGCCGCAGAAGTTGGTCTTCCTTTATCATTTAAAGGTTGAGACTGTGCTTCATCGAAATATTTCAGTGCATTAAAAAATGTATTATAATAGACGCATCCGATGAATAAGATAACTATGAATGCTAGAACAAGAAATTTCTTTTTGAAAATCAAAAGTACTCCTAACCGGATAAACCGGAACTAAAATTAATATATTTTGCTGCAATCTTTGGCAGAACTTCAGAATCAACCAGAGTTTTCATATTATTAATATCATCCGTAATGATTCTATCCTTTTCTAAAAACGCAACTTTTTTTCGGATTTCAGATTTGATTGCCCGGATAACATCTGAACTTTGATGCTTTCGCGTATCCAATGCCTGAGCTGCCACCATCAATTCAATTCCTAAAACATAAGCTGTATTGTCAATGATACTTCTGGCTTTTACTGCAGAAATCGTTCCCATACTTACATGATCTTCCTGGTTTGCAGAGGTCGGAATGGAATCTACTGAAGAGGGGTGAGCAAGAACTTTATTTTCTGAAATTAATGCTGTGGCAGTAACTTGAGCGATCATATAACCGGAATCAAGTCCGGGACGAGGAGCTAAAAAAGGATTCAAACCTCTATTAAGAGCAGGATTGAGCAGATGTTCGGTTCTTCTATCGGAAATATTACCCAGCTCGGAAACCGTAAAACCAAGAATATCACAGGCAAAAGCAATAGGTTCCCCATGAAAATTACCACCGGAAATAACTTTGTTCTGATCGGGAAAAATAAGAGGGTTATCAGTTGCAGAATTAATTTCTGTTTCCAAAGTGGTCCTCACATATCTCAGAGCATCGCGAACTGCTCCATTTACCTGTGGTGTACATCTTAAACTGTAGGCGTCTTGAACATTTTCGCAATATTCATGCGATTTGCATAGTTCACTGTTTTCCAATAAAGCAGAAATATTTTCAGCAGATTCGATCTGTCCTTTATGAGGTCGGACTTGATGAATTAATTTATTGAAAGCATCCGGTGTTGCTAACAGAGCATCGATACTTAAGCTGGCGCAAATATCAGCAACTTTGCATAGGTTCTCTGCTTTCAAAAGCAGGAGTGCACCGATTCCGGTCATCACCTGTGTTCCGTTGTTCAGAGCCAATCCCTCTTTAGCTTTCAATTTTACCTGTTTGAGTCCAGCTTGTTTTAAAGCTTGTTCACCAGCTAAGATTTTGCCTTTGAATTCAGCTTTTCCTTTTCCCAGAAGAACAAGAGCAAGATGGGAAAGCGGTGCCAAATCTCCACTTGCACCCACAGACCCTTTCTCCGGAATACACGGATGAACCCGGGCATTTAACAAATCGATAAGAGCTTGAAGCGTTTGCACACGAATACCTGAAAATCCTTTTGCCAGCACATTTATGCGAAGCAGAGTAACTGCTCGCGTTTCTGCAATTGAAAGAAAATTGCCAACTCCAGTTGCATGACTTATAATCAAGTTTTCCTGGAGTTCTTCGATTTGTTCTTTTGGAATTCGGATATTGCTGAATTTACCAAAACCGGTATTTAAGCCATAAACAGCTTTACTTTCTGAAATAATTTTCTCAACATAAGCACGGCATTTATTAACTTTTTCAATTGCTTCCGGCAGCAGTTCAACTTTCTCAAATTCATAAGCAACTCGATATATATCTTCAAGACACAGATCGTTACCATTGAGTAAAAGCGACATTATTTCTCCCATAGGTTTTTTCCCGAAAGCCTTCGGGATAAGGAACGATCCCGATTTTTCGGGAAGACAAAGTGCGTATTAAAACTACATCGAGTCGTCGTCGCAAGCTCCTTACAACTCGAAAGAGTTTTTTTGACTCGAAAGAACATCGACACAAAAAAAATAATCCCAAAATTACCTTCTCGAGAAATTACCTCTCGGGATCAATGAAATGGTGGAAATGTATAATAAAATGAAGTTATATGAGAATGAGAAGATCTTGATGTTGATGCCGATCGAGTTGGAGATGGAATAACTCTCCCTTGATCCCTCGATTAATCCTGTAATCTACTTGCTCCTCTTACAGGATTAATCCCCAGAAAGAGATGCCCGATGGAACAGGGGCATCTCTTTTTTAATTATTTTCCTTAAAGTTTTTTCAATGCCATGATCACAGGATGGATCATTCCAGCGATTAAGAGTAAAGTTATGAATGGACGGTTGATATTCTGCCATTTGTAGTTCTTTCTTTTAATGGCATCGACACCATGATTGATCGCAGAGAAAAAGAAGAAGAAGATAAAAGCAAAGAAGATCGCCAATTCTGCTTTGATCCCCCAATTGCTAACATAAACAATGATCGCTATTACTGCATAAGATAACAAAGCAATAGCAGATTGCCGTTGATAGTTGCTCCCAACTTCAAAGCCTTTATTCGCGGCTGACCTTTTAGCTAAAAAAATTCCTTCAAAACCTGATATTCCTGCAATTGCCACGATAATTACAGGGATCATAAAATGTAATTGGGCAACAGGATCATAACCATCAGCATAACCAATACTGTATCCAAAAAAGAATGCTACGGCAACAATCACAATGCGTAGAATATCCAATAAATTTAATAACATATTTTTCTCCTTTGTCCCGGCAAGCCGGACTATTTTTTTTATTGAATTTCAATGAACTTATCACATTCATGATAAATTTATTTCTATCTCAATTTACTAATTGTGAAAAATAATAATCTTGTCAACTTTTTAAAATCAGACCTGACTCGTAGCGAAGTGCGAGTTGGTGATGATTAAAGAAACTCTTTTTCAAGGAGCATAAAAAAACTTCCGAAGTTTTTTAAAACTTCGGAAGTTATATCTTAAATATCCTCAACTCGCACTCAGAGACTTGACACAAGTCTGCAAGATCTTGTGTTAAGTTGAAATCTATTCTTTATCTTCTTTTCAATCCCAGTCTTTTTTGTCTTCTGGTGAAATGCTCTACTAAAATGGGACTGGCAATGAAAATCGATGAATATGTACCAACAACTATTCCGATAAGAATCGCAAAAGCGAAATCTCGAATAACTGTCCCTCCAAAAATATAGAGGCTGAGAACAACCACAAACGTAGTCAAAGATGTGATAATGGTTCTGCTGAGAGTTTCGTTGATACTATGATTTATCACGTTTGCATAAGATTCTCTTCTGTAGATTTTCAGGTCTTCACGAATCCTGTCGAACACAACAATCGTATCGTTCAAAGAATATCCCACGATCATCAGAAGTGCAGCTACAATAGACAAACCGATTTCCTTGCCGAAAATGGAAAAGATACCGACTGTAATAAGAATATCGTGGAAAAGAGCGGTAACAGCAGCCAGACCAAAAGTAAATTCAAAGCGCCACCAGATGTAAAGAATAATTCCTATAAGTGCCCAGAAGATTGCGAGCAAAGCCTTTTCCTTTAGCTCTGAACCGATTTTTGGTCCAACTTCTTCTTGCAGCCTGATGAAACTTACAGGGTCAATATTATTGGGAAAATTGTTTTTAATAATATCCAGAATTGTCTGAGCTTTATTTTCACCTGTTTTGGTTTTGATCAATATCAGGTTACGATTATCAGCTCCTTTAATTTCCTGCATCTCAGCATCTTCTATTCCGCTTGCCATCAGCACATCCCTGATTTCTTGGATTGCGATTACTTTTCCATCTGCATTAACAGGAGTGATATCCAGTTCCAGGGAAATTCCGCCGGTGAAATCAATGCTGTATTTCGGACCGCCATTCATTATAAGGAAGATTATTCCGACCAATATTACAAAGATGGAAATTGCAAAAGCGAGCTTTCGTTTTCCAATAAAATCAATTTTAGTTTCACCAAAAAATCTCATTAATCCCCCTTAGATACTCAGCTTCTTTCTATTTACGTTTGTAATGAAACCATCAAAAATGCCTTTCAGCAGAATAATCGCAGCGAACATTGAGCCAACAATTCCAATGGAAAGAGTTACTGCAAATCCTTTGATGGGTCCTGTTCCAAACTGGTAAAGCACCAAAGCTGTGATCAGGGTTGTGATATTGGCATCGAGAATTGTTATAAGTGCTCTGCTGAACCCGGAATCTACTGCTGACCTGACTGTTTTACCGGATTTCAGTTCTTCACGAATCCTCTCAAAGATCAGCACATTAGCATCAACAGCCATACCAATTGTTAAGATCATTCCGGCAATACCGGGCATTGTAAGCGTTGCTTCAAACATAGTCAGTACAGCCAGGATGAATCCAATATTTACTATCACTGCAATATCAGCCAGCAAACCTGACATTCCATAATAGATTATCATAAAAAGTACAACTACTGCCATGCCAATAATGGCAGCCAGGATACCGGCTTTGATACTGTCCGAACCAAGAGTGGGTCCCACAGTTCTTTCTTCAATGATATCAACAGGTGCAGGCAATTTACCAGCATTCAATATAATTACCAGGTCCTGACAATCTTCAATGGTAGGAATACCTGTGATACTGGGCTCGCCACCCATGATTTTTTCCTGGATAACAGGATCGGAATAAACAATATTGTCCAGAACAATCGCTAATTTCCTTTTGATATTCTGACCTGTAACTATAGCAAATTTTTTTGAGCCGGCTTTTGTAAATGATAGTGAAACGTAAGGTCCCTGGCTTTTGGGAGCATAACCCTGACCAATTTTCACAGAGGCTTTCTCCAAATATTTTCCGGTTATTTCAGCTTTTTCATGCAGGAAAAATATTCTGCGAGGAGCATACATATCATTTCTATCTTCTTTACCTACAGCGATTTGAATTCCGGCTGGAACGTGTTTTAAGAATTCTTTATCTTTTAAGAGTTCCTTGAAAAAGGCGATATTTTTATAAGCGATGTAGCCAAAAATATCATCGTGAGAAATCAAGTTTGAAAAAGTATTGCCGATTTCTTCTTTTTCCTCATCAGTTTCAATTACCTCTGTTTCCAGGATATCTGTAGCAGCTTCATCTTCAAGTGCTATGAATTTTTCCAGGTCAGGATAATTCTCGATATTATCATCGAAATATTTATTGAGATTGTCTAAAGTATTATTGATTTTATCAGCATTTGCCAGAAGTTTAAATTCCAGCAAAGCAGTTTTTCCAATAAGTGCTTTTGCTCTTGTAGGATCTTTCAAACCTGGAAGCTGAATAATAATCCTGTTATTGCTAACTCTCTGGATGGAAGGCTCGGAAACACCAAACTGATCGATACGGTTCCTGATGATCTCTAAAGCGGTTTTAACTGCATCTTCTTTCTCTTTTTCCGAAATTTCCAGTTCGGAATAATCAACTTCCAGAAGGATCTGCGAACCACCTTGAAGGTCTAATCCCAGCTTAAGCCGCTTTTCAGTCCAGAATGCAGGAAGATTGGGAATAATCAGAGGAGCAATAAAATATGCTGTTACAATTAGAACAACAGCAATAATTAAAACCCGAAGCTTTCTATTTTTCATAAGATTAAACTCCTTAATATCTTAGATAATAAATACTTTTTGGATTTTCAAAAGTTTTTTTTGGACTCCATCAGTCAAGAATTTTGTCCCACGTTTTTAAAGCCGATTTCTTTTTCATCCGGTTTTCCGGGAATTTTGATTTCACCGTGCTGTTTCTCAAAATTCTCCACATTCCTCTCTAAAATCTTTAAAAGTTGTTTTGCATGCTGGGGAGTTGAAAGAATCCTGCTGTAAATTTTTGCACTGGGAATTCCTGGTACAATTCTACCGAAATCAATAATAAATTCTGAAGGTGAATTGGTGATCATAAAGAAATTTGCATAGACTCCTTCACCAACTTTTTCGTCCAATTTCACATTAATTTTCTTGGGTGTGTTATTACTCACAAGATGCTCCTTTATTCTTATATTTTTGGATATTTCTCTTATCCGGTTTCTTTTTCCTTTTTTCCAGATCATAAATTACAGTCTTTTTTTCGACGCTGATTTTCGCTGATGAATTATGATTTAATATGATTTTTTTTAAACTTAACAAGTTTTCAAAACTTGTTAAGTTTTAGTTCTAATTAAACTTTTTTCATAGTCTATCATATTTTATCTGCGTTTATCTGCGTCTGATTCTTTTTTTTCTTTAAAGCTTGTTCCACGCATTCAGGAATCAGGTCTTTTATACTTCCTCCTAAATCCACAATTTGACGAACCATGGTTGAACTTAAATACAAGAATTTATTATCCGGTACAAAGAAAACTGTTTCAACTTCAGGATGAAGTTTCTTATTCATCAGAGCTAAAGATAATTCATACTCAAAATCTGAAACAGCACGCAGACCGCGAATCATGGCAACTGCTCCAGCTTTCCTGGTAAATTCTACTACCAATCCGGTGAATTTCACAACTTTTATTTTGGAAAGATGTTCAGTGGATTTCCTGCAAAGTTCCAATCTTTCTTCCAAACTGAAAAATGTTTTTTCCCCTGTATCTCCGGCAACAGCTAAGATGATCTCATCAAACACTTTTGATGCTTTTTTCAGCACATCAATGTGCCCATAGGTTATAGGATCGAAAGTTCCGGGGTATATAGCTGCTTTCATTTTTTTCCTCTTTTTTTTGAACACTGATTTTTTATCCACGAATTACACGAATTACACAAATTATTATTTAGTCTTTATTTTTTACCACAAAGACACAAAGTTTTTAATCTGTGTTTATCCGCAACATCTGTGTCATCCGTGTGCTATTTTTTACTACAGACTTTCACTGACAAGCACTGACTTTTTTTACTTCATCCTTCATCATTCCTTGTTGGATATTGGATATTCATTTTTTCCTGTCAATCCTGTTTATCCTGTCAATTTTATCTGTGACTTGTGTCATCCGCGTTCTATCTCTTCAATTTCTTTAGGAATACTTTCAGATAGATTCTTGTATTCATCCTTTGTAACCAAAATATCATCTTCAATTCGGATGCCAATACCTTCTTCAGGAATATAAATTCCCGGTTCAATAGTTATCACATTACCTTGTTT
The DNA here is from genome assembly GCA_964457455.1 of uncultured Candidatus Cloacimonadota bacterium. Lineage (GTDB taxonomy): Bacteria > Cloacimonadota > Cloacimonadia > Cloacimonadales > TCS61 > JABMPU01. The sequence goes on along the minus strand of CAYWJN010000014.1, from coordinate 2,523 downwards.
TAAAATTGAATCTCTTTTCCCAATATCATGAGTATCCATTCCTAGATGATGACCGATGCTGTGCATATAATATTTTTTGTACTCTTTATCTTCTTTTATCAAATTCAATCGCTTCAAAGATTCTGTGATCAATTCAACAGTTTTTTTATTTAATTCGGGAAATCCGATTCCAGGTTTTATCATTTTTATTATTTCTTTTTGGACATTCAAAACTTCTTCATAAACAGCTTTTTGCCTATCAGTAAATTTCCCCGAAACCGGAAATGTTCTGCTAATATCTGCACTGTAATTATTGCAGGAAGCACCGACATCCATAAGAACAAGGTCATTTTTCCCGATTTTTGAATTGTTGCTTTCATAATGAAGAGTTGCCGCATTTTTCCCGGCAGCAATAATGGATTTGAATCCTAAATGTCTTAAACCGGTTTTCGTAATTTCATAATTCAAAATTGCTTCCAGTTCAAATTCCATCATGCCAGCTTTGGTTTTTTTATAAATCTGTTTAATTCCCTTTCCTGTAATATCTACGGCTTTCTGGATTTGTTTGATCTCCCATTTTTCTTTGATAGTTCTGAGCGGAAGTATTATCTCCGATAAATCATCAAATAATATTTTAGGGAATCTATCTCTGATCTGTCTGACAAAACCCTGCTCTTTATTTAAGGGAGAATTCAAAGAAGTCTGGATATTATTTAGATAGCATTTTTTTGTGAAATTTAATCTTAAATCTACATTTCTCTCAAACTCATCTAAATATAATACTTTTTCAATTCCACTTTTCTGTTTTGCTTCTGCGAGTGACATCTTTTTCCCTTCCCAGACCTCTCTTTCGGGAATTCCTCTTTCGATAAAGATTTTATAAAGATGTTTATCTTTACTCTTTCCTAAAACTAAAACAGCATTTGGAATTTGCAATCCTGTTAAATATAGAAAATTATTATTCTGAAGAAAATAATGTGGATATGATGGTTCTGAAGCTGCAAAAACGAAAAGCATTTCATCTTTCTTTAATTGTTTTGCTAATTTTTCTCTTCTTTTTTTCAACATCTGTGTATTCACTTTCAAACTCCTATTTTCAATTTTGATTTTTCCATTTCAAAATCTGAACTTTAAAACTTTGAAATCAAAAATTTTATGTCTCTTATCAGTCAATAATTATTTTCTGCTTGTTACAAAAGTCTCTTTGGTAACACAATAATCGAGAAACTCCGTTTCGGACTTATAAAAGATAATTCAAAATGTGATCTAAAATATCTGGAAAAAAGAAACAGACTCGAGGTAGATTGAATACGCACTTTTTCTTCCCGAAAAATCGAGATCGTTCCTTACGAGTCGAAAAAACTGAGTTCATTTAAGATGGAACCGGGGATTCATAATGAGACTTGTCCTAAGTTCCGTAGGAATCTTGGGATAAGTCGGCATAGTTTTTACGAAAACTCTAACTCCCTATTATTTGTTGAGTTAGAAAGTGGTTTCATAGGAGACGAAGTCTTGAGTTAAGTTGAAATGAAAGTATTCTTCGGGTCAACCATTGCGAAGGTTTAACAAGATGAATTCCTCTGTATGTAACCATTCGCAAGGTTTCAATAAACTCTAATCCGAAATTCCAAGGTCTTCCAATCTCCTGGATGCCTGCTGTCCCCAATTACTATCCTTTCCGTATTTTGAAATGACTTTCCTGAAAAACTGGGCAGCTTTTTGATATTTTTTCTGCTTCACGTAAGATTCCCCAACTTTGAGGTCTGCCAATGCAGTCCATTGAATATTATCCGGGAAATCGTAGGTAAGTTTCAAATATTCCGTAATTGCATAATCATAATCATCCAAACCAAAATATGAGTTTCCAATCCAAAACTGAGTTTCTGCTTTTGTTTCATTATTTTCCAAAAGCGGTAAAGCCTGCCTGAACATATCAATAGCATTTTTATATTTTTTATCTCTATAATGACAAAAAGCAATATCAAAAAGGGTTTGAGATTCAAGAGCCTGGCTTCCCCATTTTTCTAGGATAATTTCATAAGCAGAAACAGCTTTCTGCCATTCTTCGATCGTTTTACAGACAAAAGCAAAATTCCTGGCTGCATCAAAAGCCAGCTTCCCTTTTTCATCATTTTGAATTACATAAAAATAATTATCCAGAGCTTCTTGATAATTCTCTCCAGAGAAATTGATTGTTCCCAGTTTTAAATATGCCTGATTTCTTAAATTTATGTTTTCAGATTTTGTAACTTCATAAAAATCTAATTTTGCTTGTTCAACTTCTTTTTGTTCCAGGTTCAAGATTCCTCGCCAGAAATATGTTTGCCTTCGTGTGTTTTCATTCAATTCCTCTTTTTTGAGTAACTTTCTAAAAATCTTATTTGCTTTTTTAGGATCAACATTACTATAATAAATTCCTTCACTCAATTTTATCTCATCCTTCGCATGTTCATCCAGGATAGATTTATAATCTTTTGTTAATTTTTCTGCTTTGGGACGATTCTCGATTCGATACAAAGAAATTATGTTCTCTTTGACAATAAG
>CAYWJN010000013.1:0-41343 GCA_964457455.1 uncultured Candidatus Cloacimonadota bacterium | reverse complement strand
CTGGCATCTTCTTTTGCCCAACCTTCCAGGGTATTTTTAGTCTGGTTCATTTTATCTGAAGTTCCTTTTTCAGTAGCTATTCGGGCTTTTTCAGAAAGTTCGGGATTTGATTCAAATTGATATCTGGTGAGCTTTTCCAAATTCCTCAAATAGAAATCGTTTTGGAGTGCTATCAATTCTGTGAAAGATTTTTTATCTTCTTCACTGAATTCATCAGGAATAACAAAATCGCCTTGCAGAGTAATGTAGCGTTGAGATTTTTCAGTATAAGCAGCACCGATGCGTCTTGCTTCCAGTTCTTCCAGAGCCAGACGAGAGATCTGCAGAATATCAAAATTGAAATAAGCATGCTCTGCCACGGAATGGTGGCTCATTCCAAAAACGATCGCTTGGTTTGATCTTCTGGCTTTTTCCACTTGTTCCCTGGCTTCTGCCCGAAGTTCCGGTACATCACGCGGATCACGGCTGATGCGTGCATAAGCAGCAGAAATCGTTTCTGGAGTGGCAATAGTATCTTCAGGTAATTTTTCGATCAAATTTTTATCGATATTAAATCCGGCTAAATTTACTTTCATTATTCTTTCCTGTTAATTTACTTGCTGGTTACGAAAGTCTCTTTCGTAATCCTACTTTTTTGAAACTTTGTTTAATAAATTCATTCCGCACCTACGGAACTCTCTTGTTTTTTTCTTCTACCACAGGGCTTACACCTTGAGCTATTAATATTGCGATCCTACGGAGCTTCACAATGCAATCCATATTTATTTGTCTTCCAGAACGCCATAGGCGTGCTATATCCGTAACCCGATGCGTAAGCGTCGGGAAATATAAGAATAACATACCAGCACCATAGGTGCGGCATATTGCTCCGAAACACATCCCCATCACAGACCTAATTCCTTTTTTGTCTCATCAGTTGGAACACCATTCTTATCCCAACCACGAACTACATAATATTCATCCAGCATTTTATCCAGCTGCACAATTCTATTGCGTGAAGATCCTTCTTCCAGTTCTTCTTCAAGGAATCTAGGAGGAAGCAGATCGTCTTTTCTTGTAAATCCAACCTTGCAATTGAACTCTCTTTCCAAAGTATAAACCCGCTTTCCTATTTCAATCAATTCATCATCTGTATAGTTCCACCCGGTGACCACATTTACCATTTCTGTAAAGGTGGAAATACTGATGGCAAATTGCAAGAAACGACATAAAATCATACTATCCACAACTGCCGAAATATCCTGAAGCAAAGCTACGATCTCAGGTTTTCCATTGATGGAATAGCGATCCATAAAAACAGGTGAACCCAGAATTTCCGTAGCGATCAAGTAAGCTCGCATGTGGCAGCCACCGCGATTCGACGTTACATAAGAAAGCGCTTGCCCCTGCACTCCCCGCGGATCATAAGCAGGAATTTCTAAACCTTTCACCTGCATCGCCAGTTCCGGTCTGCCATACTTCTCAGCTAGTTTCTTGGAACCCAGAGCCAATTCTGCTCCGATTCCGCGTTTATAAGCTATATCTTCCACCAGTTTTTCCAGGATGTCGGCATCTCCCCATTTCAATTCATGCGGAAAAGCACCTTTTTCATACAGTTCCATAGCACAGCCGATTGTGCTTCCGGTAGTAATTGTATCCAATCCCAATTCGTTGCACAAATAATTAGCTTCGGTAATTTTCGTTAAGTCATTAATTCCCAGTTGAGCACCAAACGCCCAAACAGTTTCATATTCGGGTCCTTCGCCTTCTTTGTTTTCAGTTTTAGTAGAACGTCCACAAGCAATAGGACATTTAAAGCAAGCACTGCGTTTTTGCAGCAGAACTTCAGCGATCTTCTCACCGCTGGTTCCTTCCGCATCGTTGAAAATTCCCCGTTGAAAATTCTCGGTGGGATACATACCATGAGCATTGATGATATTCACCAACACAGATGTTCCCAGTAATTGCAACGATTTTCCGGTTACAGGATTTTTATCGATCAATCTATCAACTTTTGTTAAAAGTTCTTTCAGAGCATCAGGATCGGCTGCAGGGATTTCTTTGCTGCCAATAGCAACAACAGCTTTCAGGTTTTTTGAACCCATGATCGCACCCATGCCACCACGTCCGGCAGCACGATCTTTGTCATTCATGATAGCAGCGTAGACCACTTGGTTTTCTCCGGCCGGACCAATACTGGCTACAGATGCTTTGGCAGAGTGTTCTTCGATCAATGCATCGCGTGTCTGATGTGTATTCTTTCCCCACAAATGGGATGCATCTTTTATTTCAATTCCGTTATCCATGATAAGCAGATAAACAGGTTTTTCCGCTTTTCCGGTAACAATAAATCCATCCAGTCCGGTTTTCTTAAGTTGATTGCCAAAAACACCACCCGAACTCGAATCGCAGATCGTTCCCGTCTGAGGAGAACGTGAAATGACCTGATAACGTCCTGCAGTTGGAATAAGCCCGGTGAGCGGTCCGGAGAGAAAGATAAGTGGATTTTCAGCAGAGAAAGGATCTGTATCGGCTGAGCACATATCGGCATAAAGTTTTACCCCCAGTCCGCGTCCACCCAGGTATTTTTTTCTCAGTTCATCATTTACTTCCAGCGTTTTTTGTTTGCCATTGGAAATATCTATTTTAATTATTTTCCCCATCCATCCAAACATTTTAAACTCCTGTTTTGTAGAGCAACCAGCCTGGTTGCTAATTTTTCTCAACCTGGCAGGTTGAGTTACTTTTACTCATAGAACCTGTTGTATTTATCACGATGCTCACAGGTTAAACATTTTTTCTTATAATAAGTATAAACAGCCTTGGGAAGCTTTGCCATATTTGCATGACGTGAAGGGCAGATGTGACAAGGGATTTCCGGTTCAAGCCATGCTTCGGGAGCGAACTTAAATAATTTAGCTCCCTCCAGGATCATTACTCCGGCACTTGTTCCAAGCCTGTTTGCTCCTGCATTTATCAATCTTATAGCATCCTTAAAATTGGAAATTCCACCTGCTGCTTTTACTCCGATATCAGGTCCTACGGTTTCTTTCATAAGTTTCACATGATGAGGGAACGCACCAAAAGCTCCGAAGCCAGTGGAAGTTTTAACGAAATGAGCACCGGCTTCTACAGCGAGCTGGCAGGCTTTCACAATTTCATCATCAGTCAGGTAGCAGGTTTCCAGTATTACTTTTACGTGGGAAGGATTACTTGCTTCTACAACCTGTTTTATATCATTTTTTATAAAGTCATATTTTTTATCGCGCATCGCTCCCACATTGATTACCATATCGATCTCTTTTGCACCATCTGTTACAGCCTGTTCGGCTTCAAACGCTTTTAGCCTGCTTGTATTCATACCCAGCGGGAAACCGATCACCGAACAAACCAGCACATCGCTATCTTTAAGCTGTTCATAAGCAAGTTTTACGTAATGCGGATTGATACAAACTGAAACGAATCCGAACATCTTTGCTTCGTTGCACAGGTTCAATATCTTCTTTTGACCGGTATTGGATTTCAGTTCAGTGTGATCTATCATTTTCGCTATTTTATTAATATCAAGATTTTCCATAGAAACTCCTAATGTAACTCAAAGCTCCTGCTTTGAGATCTTTTTCACAATTATGTTACTTTTCCAGCTAACTGTCCACAAGCTCCATTAATATCCTGACCTCTGCTTTTACGATATGTAACTGCAGAACTCAACTTTTGCATTCTAAGTATGAATTCAGCTACTTCCTCTTCCGAAGGTGATTTGAACGGCAAAGAACTCACCTCGTTCCACTTTATCACATTCAATTTACAGGAAATATCTCCCAGAAATTTTAACAGAGCTTTTGTATCTTGCTGTCCAATATTAAAATCTTTTATCATCACATATTCGAAAGTAATGCGGAAGGCTGTTTTTTTTCGAAAATCCAGTAATGCATTTTTCAATTCTGTAAGAGGATACTTCCTACAGACAGGCATCAACTGCTCTCTTTTTTCCTGGATTGCAGAATTCAAAGAAACAGCTAATTTTATTTTTAATCCGCTATCAGCCAGTTCATACAGTTTAGGAATTATCCCGCAAGTAGAAATAGTAATGCGTCGCGGACTGAAACTGAAGCACTGCTCCTCTTGTAAAATTCTAACTGCTTTAATAACATTTTTCAAATTATCCAAAGGTTCACCCATTCCCATAAAAACAATGTTCGTAAGTTTGTTTTCTTTCAATTCTTTATTTGCCAGAAAAACTTGTGAAAGAATCTCGTAAACCTCCAGATTTCTGATGAGGCCCAAACTTGCTGTAGCACATAAGCTACAATTGCGAGCACAACCTACCTGAGAAGAAATGCATAAAGTATTTTTTTTATCATTTGGAATAAGCACCATTTCGATTCTACTATCATCATTAAGAGATAAAAGAAATTTCTTTGTTCCATCTTTGGAAATATCGACCTTAATTATTTCAGGAAGAAAATTAACAAAATTGTTTTTCAATTTCCGACGTAAAGACTCCGGAAGCGTGGTCATGAGCAAAAAATCTAAAGTTCTATTTTTATATATCCAATTCAGAATCTGCTTCAAACGGTATTTTGGTTCACTGATATCCAGTAAATAATTTTTCCATTCATAAGGTAAAAGATTGAGAATATGAGCTAACATTTTTCTAACAAATTGAATTCTTCAAGTGTAACTGTTTCGTTTTTTTCGTCTTTTGAGGAGAGAAAGATTTTGTTATTATAATAATCGTTTTTTACAACTCTCATTTTTGCTTCATTGAAAAAAACTCCATCCCCGATTTCCGGAAAGTCAGAAGCTTTTTCCAGGTAGAAATCTTCTTCAAAACGAAGACAGCAAAGCAACCTTCCGCAAGGACCGGAAATCTTTGATAAATTTCCCAGAAGATTCTGATCTTTTGCCATCTTTATGCTAACCTGATTTAACTTTTTCAGGAAAGTCACACAACAATAAGTCTTTCCGCAAATACCGAGACCACCGTATCTGCTCGCATCTTCCCTGCCGGAAGATTGATGAAGCTCGATGCGGGTTTTAAATTCATTTGCCAACTCGCGCACAAAATCTCTGAAATCAACTCTGCCGTCCGCAGAAAAGAAAAAAGTTAATTTATTTCCATCCAACTGGTAAACCGTATCCAGCAATTTCATTTCAAATGGATATTTCACCACCATCTTCAGGAATTTCTCTTTAGCTTCCTGTTCTTTCTGCTTCACAATTTCCAATTGTTTGGTATCTTCTTCTGTGGCAATTCGGAGAATATTATAAATTTCATTTTTTTTGAATTTTATTTCCAGTTCCTCATCAAAAAAAGAACAGTTCACAACACTTCCAATCTCTTCTCCACGTTCAACCTTTACAACAACTTGCGCATCCGGTGATATTTGCAAATCCTTATAATTATAGTAATATCCTGTTCGACCCGTTCTGAAAATTATTTCTACAAAATTCTGCATTTTATTTCCTTAAACTCATTGAATTTTCCAAAACTTATCCAGCAACTGCCGGATTCCCACTTTCGTGGGAATGACATTCAGAAGAAATTTCGGAAAGTTCTCTTTACTTATTTTGCTAAAAATTTTGTCGGCTTATTTTAGTGTAAAGCTCTTTTTCATTATCCGTAAGATTTAAACTTCTTCTTTGCTTCATCAGATTAGCTGTTTCAAAGAATTTATCAATCTGATATGTCTCATATCTTGAATTCATTCTCCAACTGAATGAAGGCACAAAATCTGAGATCGCATCGCTACCCAAAAGATTACACCCGACTCCGATAACTGCTCCAGCATTGATAGTAGAATTTATCGCTGTTTTGGAATGGTCACCAATTATTGAACCCATAAACTGGCATTGAGAATCTACTTTATCTTTTTTTGGATAGAAAAATATCTTCACATTTGTATAATTATTTTTTAGGTTACTGTTGTTTGTATCTGCACCCAGATTTATCCATTCTCCCAGATAACTGTGACCCAGAAAACCATCATGCTGTTTATTTGAAAAACCTTGAATTATGGTTTCTTCAACTTCACCACCGATTTTGCAAACCGGTCCGATGGAAGTTCCATGATAAATCTTTGCACCAGCTTTTATGATCGAATTTTTCCCAATATAAACCGGACCTATTATTACAGAATTTGACATAATTTTTACGTTTTCATCTAAAATAACAGGACCTTCTGTAGCATCAATAACAACGCCCGGTTTTATTTCAGTTCCTTCTCCAATCCAGACATTATAAGGATTCAAAACTGTCACTCCGGTTTCAGTTTCAAAATAATTATCTTTATCAAAAAAATATTCCTGAAAATCATGGAGGATATAATCAGAATTTTCTGAAATAAATTGCCATAAATACTGCCAGCAAAAACCTTTTTTAATCTCAATTTTTTTCAAATTTTTTAACAATGATTTAAAATTTTCTGTTGAGATTTCTTGTGTTCCAGGTATGAATCGTGCTGCCAAAATATCTTCATTAGTGCATAAACAACTATTTTCGGGAAGAGATAAAATTTTCTTTTTTAATTCCTCGTTTATCTTCAAGCGACTGTTAATAAAAATCGTATCACTGTTTTTTAAAGTATTTATCTGCCAATCCGGATGACGTTCCTGATAGATTGCTTTTAGTTTTTCCGAGATGATTACATTTGTTTCTTCAAGAGAAAAATAAGATGCAATTCTCTGTCTTAATTTCAGGATTCCGACCCGTAAATCTCCGGTTGAACGAGTTAATGTTATAGGAAAAAAGTTTTCCCAACAACTATCATCAAATACGACAAATTCCATAAATTTCTCTCTTAATTCAGCTTAATGATTTTAGGTGCAACATTTTTGAAATCCGGCATACAAAGTCCAATATTAGCATTAACATAAGTAGGATCACAAACGAGATATTTCTCATTGTTAAAGGTAACTGAATCACCTTCCAAATCAGTGTTGAATTTAACTGCTGTGGCAATATGACCCGGATAATCGAGCCCAATAACATTCAAACCGAGAAGATTTCTGACAAGATAGGAAAAGAAAACAGACCGGTCCTCACAATCGCAAAAAGGATAGAATAATGTTTCTTCAGAGAAGAAGCTTTTTTCCCTGCCAAACTGCTCATCATCGGTTTTATATTGGAAAGCGGTTTGCACAAACCTGAGCAGAATATTCACTGCTTCAGCTTCCGGTTTTTCTTCTAAAATATCTTTTAATTGTGAAATAACTGAAAAATTAGCTTCATTAGTTAAAGGAGCATTAAAATACACATTTAGATTTGTAAGAGGATAATTTTCAAAATACTTAGCTGTGGACAAATTATATTGAACAGTCAAAATATAAGTTTCACTTCTATAATTAAATTTTAGTTCTCGTTCCACCATTTCCTTAGAAATTAGTGGAGCTTTTGTAATTCTAAGATCAATCAGGTCATCAGCATCCGGATAATTTCCTTCATAAGTTTGAATTGCTAAAGGCAATTTCTCTTTCTGTTCAAAATTTACTACGTAAAATTTCTGTTCATCCAAAATCAAATAGGTTACTCCAAATAATACATTTTTCGATGGCAGTAGTAGAAAAACTGCATTTTCAACAAACCCAAGTTTTACCTGATAACCGGATTTTATGAGCATAAACCATACAAAAAGTCTGCTCAGATTTTTGGAGTTATCAGTTATTTCTTTTCCAACCTTATCCAAAAAGAGACAGTAACCCCAATCATTCAGATTCATCTGATTTTTATATTCCATAGTTTGTTTTAAAAAAGGTTTGTAATCGGAATTGCTTATTTTATACCAGAAATCTGCGATTGCCTTTTCATTTAAAGGTTCTTTTAAAGCATCTTTGAGATTTTCAGAATAATTCACATTTAGATTCAACCCGAAAAAATCCACTTCGATTCCTTTTTCTTCCTCCGGTTCAATGTAAGCTTGTGATTCTTTTTCCTGAATTTTTTCTTCCTTGAATTCCAATATTGGTACCTTAATATCTTTCACAATATTAGTATCAGAAAATTCTTTAGTTGATGTGATTTCTGTTTTAGGAACATCAACAGGTTTTGGAGTTTCATCTGGTTTGACACCTTTAAACGCTTCAAAGTTTTTCCATTCTTTTTCCAGAAATTCCACAAAAGCTTTATCCTGTGCATCTTTGTATTGCCTGTATTGTTCATTTTGTTTTTGTTTCCACAGTTCATAATCGGATTGGGCAAATACGTTTACACTTAAGGCTATAAAAATGAAAAATAATGTTTTTTTATCGATAAAACTCATAAGAAACCTCCTCTTTTTTTTCGAATAATTTTTTCAACCACGAGTCCAATCAGACTTGACTCGCAGCGCAGCGTGAGTTGGGAATGATTGCCAATTTAAGAATTTATTTATATTTTTCTCAATCTCTTATTAATTTCAATAATTGATGCCAGCTTTTTTTTCCTGAAAGATTCGATTTGCTCTTTTGAATAAACTTGATATCCAAACTCCATTAAAGCAAAAAATCGTGCCAGGTTTTCATCCTGAGTTAGATTCCTGTTCTGCTCCTGCTCCCACTGATTGAATTTCTTCATTTTTTCCAGATACGATTCTATTTCGGTTTTAGTTTTAATATTTTTCATTTTTCATATCCACAATTCTTTGATAAATCGAAGGCAATTCTAACCATTCAGAAAATTGTTTGCAATGTAAAAGAAGATAATTCCAATCAATTCTATTTCTTTTTATTTTGATTAATTCGGTAATATCCAGCCAATCTTTTTCTCTTGTTGAAATAGCTTTCTGAATTATCAAATCTTCAATTGTGCAGATTTTAAATTCAATATCATTAAACTTCACTTTTTTGGCTCTCTTGATAGCATTAATTTCAAAAGGCAATTTTGCCAAAACTAAATCGATATTAACTCCATCAATTACAATTGGCAAAACTGATGTATCGTTAACAAATTGAACTGGATTTATAGTTTTTATTGTTCCAATATCTGAGATTTTTTTAATAAAAGAATTCAGCTCTTTTTCAATAATATTTATTTTTAGATCTATATCAAATGTCTGGCGTGAATAACCATAAAAAGCTGTGGAAATTCCACCAAAAACCATGTAAGTAAGATTATTGGATTCAATAAAATCGATTATTTTTTTTAAAGACTCAAATAGATTCATTTTCTCCTACTGTTTTTTTTTACCCAATCAGGCCCGACTCGCAGCGTAACGTGAGTTGGGAATGATTGTTTACGGAATGTTCTCAACTCGCACTTCGTCACGAGTCAAGACCATTCACGCCCAATCTGTTTACTACCAGTTGATATCATTTCAATCACCACAATTCAATCTTGCAGGCAAATGAATTTTGTCAAGATATGCATTTTTTTTGTAACTCATAGCTCTGCTTTGAGAATATTTTTCCACAAACCAGAGGTTTATGCTACTTCTCCCATTTAAAAATATTTAGAATTCCTAAGAAAGTTACAACAAAAATATAAACCGGTTGCAGGATAAACCAGATTGGAAAAAATATTTTACGTTTTTTATCATTCGGAAAAATCCTGAATCCTTCTTTGATGAACAGAAAATCAGAGATTGCTTTAACAAGTAGAATTGCCATACCAATTTTCCAATTAAAAAATAATAAAACAATCGGCAGAAAAGCCAAAAAGAAGACACTCATCAGATAAACAAAAAATTCCGGATTCGTCATTATCTGCCATTTCATATTAGAAGCCCAGCGGCTACGCTGATTCAAGAGCTGACTCAATCTTTCAATCGGTTTTGTGAGAATAAAGTTATGAGGAGAAAATGCAAATTTTATTTGAAAATTCTGTTTTCGAAAAAGCTGCATCAAATTAACATCATCACCGGAAACCAAGTGTTTGATCCTTTCAAATCCTCCTACACTTTCGAATGCTGTTCGTCTGTAAGCGAGATTCTGTCCTGTACAGGAAAAATACTTTTTTGATGAAATCGCTCCTGCTGCTACGAACATCATAACCAGAAAATCAAAATGCTCAAATTTCTGCGGAAGTGCAGCTTTGTTCCACTCATTAATCCTGGTTCTGGAAAAACCACAAACCATCTGAGTATCTTGTTTGAAAAAAGAAACCATAGATTCTATCCAGAATTTGCCCACAACACAATCTGCATCTGTACAAAGAATTATATCCCCGCAGCTTGCATTTATTCCTTGAGAAAGTGCTTTTTTTTTAGGAGATGCAACCTGCTGCCTATTTTCAGATTTAATCAAATGAATATTGTCCCACTTTTCTTTGAATTGAAGCACAACTTCTGCTGTTCTATCAGAAGAATCGTCATCTACAATTATAACTTCAAAAAGTTCTTTTGGATATGATTGATTCATCAAAGAGGTTAGTAAAAGCGGAATATTTTTTTCTTCATTTCTAGCAGCAATTATTACAGAAACTTTCTTCTTCTGAAAATCTAATTCAATATCCTTTTTTTTAAGACCCGAATAAAATAATCTCAAATAAAACAAATAGATTAGCAGAGATAAAATGGCAACAACTGCAATTATCTGAAAAAGCATCACTCATCCTGAAAAGGAGTTTCATCAACATCGATAGAATCTGAATACATGAAAAACAGACTATCCAAACCAAGACTATCTTCTTCAACTTTGATGTGCAAACTATCAGGACCATAAAGAAGGCTGTCAGGTCTGATTACAGGAATTTTATCTTTAATGATTTTTGCGCCCCAGAGATTGATTTTGTCCGGAACATGTTTTTCCCTCCACAAAATACTATCTGGCCATTGATGAGCAACACATCCTAAAAAATAAACTAAAGAATCGATTTCATTTTCACGGAAAACAGAAGGATAAAATTTGTAATTAAAAATCTTTAGTTCAAGTGAATCACGAACTACGAACAATGACTCAACATAAGCTGGACAAAGTAATGTATCTTCATCTAAATAAAAAATTAAAGAATCAAGATCTTCTTTCATATTCAGGGTTGGGTAATAATCTAAACTGTCTAATTTCGTTGTATCCAAGAGGGAAAAAGTATATTCAGTGGAATCGGGCCAAACATAAGCTTTCCCACCCAGATCATAAACAAGGGAATCCATCTCATTTTCACGATAAAAAGTAGGATAAAAATTATAATTCAAGCTATCGGAAAGAGGTGTAGGCTGGGTTCCATTAATAAAAAATTCATCAATAGTTTCTTCAAAACTATTCTTTGGAAGAAGACCGGTTTCTTTGGAAATCTTCACAGTCACGATTCCTTCCGGCTTTTCAAATTGATATTTTGAACCGTCGATTATGGGCTTGCCTTTGTTGTTCAAAGGTGAATCCAACAAAATTGCTTTTTTCATAATAAATGGCCAGGAAGGCAAAGCTGCAGTTGCACCGGATTGACTCTTTCCTAAAGTGGAATTATCATCAAATCCAACCCAGATACCGGTCACCAGTTTTTTATTAAAACCAATGAACCAGGCGTCGCGAAAATCATCAGTTGTGCCCGTCTTTCCTGCAGCAGTCCATTTGTAACTGACAGACGAATGACCTCCTACTCCGGGCTGCCAGCGAATTCCCCTTCCGGTTCCTTCATCAATAACGGATTGCAGTAACGAAGTCATCAAAAAAGCAATTTTTTCATCTATAACTCTGATTTTCTCAATTTCTGCACTTTCTAAAATATTGCCTTGTTGGTCTTCGATCTTGCGGATAAAGATGGGTTTGACTCGTTCACCTCCATTAGGAAAAGTTGTGTAAGCAGAAATCAATTCATAGGGATACACTTCCACACTACCAACAGCAAGAGTATAAACCGGATATAGAGGAGTATTAATCCCAAAACGACGGGCAAATTGAGCAACTTTTCTGGGTCCAAGATCATAAATTGTTTTGATTGCCACTACATTTCGAGATTTCTTTAATCCGTCACGCAACCTGGTGTAACCAAAATTCTTCAATGAATAGTTCCTGGATCTATAAAAAAGAGTATCATTCTGAATAAATGAAATCAGCTCATCCTGGATAATCGTGGCAGGAGTATAACCATTAACTAAAGCAGTTGTATATAAAATCGGTTTGAAAGCAGAACCGGGCTGTCTTTGCGATTGTATCATCCGGTTCAGTTTGCTGTGATTGAAATTTCTTCCTCCAATCAAAACACGAACATAACCTGTTTCCGGCTCAATAGAAAAAACACCGCCCTGAACATACTTTGTTTCGATATCGATTGTATCTTTGGGAAAATCACTGTACTTTATTTCATAATCATTTTTTTTCTCAAATTTAGTCAGATTCAGGTTCAGGATAGAATCCGCATAAGTCTGCAATTCGGAATCCATTGTTGTATAGATTTTCAATCCACCTGTAAAGAGCATGTTCGTGCCATATTTTCTTTCCAGTTTAGGTCGAATATATTCAATAAAATAATCTGATGTACTTCTTTTTTCTTTTGGTCTGTAGAGAAGCATGGAATCCTGTTTTGCTACCTCATATTCCTGCTGATTAATAACATTGTTGTTGAACATACTTCTAAGAACAATCTGCCTTCTACGTATTGCACGCTCCGGATACCGGAAAGGATAATAGGCACTGGGTAATTGCGGCATACCAATAATTAGAGCAGCTTGGGGAATTGTTAAATCTTTTGCTTCTTTATTGAAATATTTGGCAGATGCCATTTCAATGCCATACAAACCCGGACCGAAAGGTACTTTATTCAGATATAGTTCCAGAATCTCATCTTTTGAATAATGCTTCTCAATCCTAATTGCAAGCAAGGCTTCCTTGATTTTACGTGGAATTGTTTTATCTAATGATAGAAACATATTTCGTGCTAATTGCTGGGTGATCGTGCTGGCTCCTTCGGAAAAATCAAGCTTTCTGATATTCTTCAATATTGCACGTAAAAATCCTGTTAAATCCATCCCCCAATGATGATAGAACTTTTTATCTTCAATAGCCAGAACACCATTAACCAGGTATGGAGGTAATTCACTCAGATTTGTAAGTTTCCTGCGTTCTACAGAAAATTGATGAATCAGCTTATCATTTTTATCATAAACTTCGGAACCGACTTTCAGATCGTAATGCTGCAACTCTGATAAAGGTGGTAACTCGCTGCTGTAATAATAGAATAAACCGATTCCTATTCCGCAAAAAAATAGGATTATTACAAAAAAAACCAAAATATATCTAAATACCAGTTTCCTCATATTTAACCTAAAAATCAACTTTCCTGCTAAAAACTACTGCCAGATATCCGGTAATAATTCCAGTAACTATTCCCAAAATAATCAGTAATGGCGTCAAATAAAATATTGTGTTCTCCTTTATTAAAATTAATCTAACCATTATTATTTGGGCAAAATTATGACTGATAGCTCCCAAAATACTGATGCCGACTAAACTGAAATTTATTCTGGATTGGATAATAATTATCATTACAATTAATGACAACAAACTACCTGAAAAAGAGAGTAAAGTAGTGGGACTCAATAATGTTCCGGAGATAAAACCACCAATGAAAGTTTTGCTCAAACCCACAATTAATGCAAACTTGAAATTCCTCATATCAAGCAGCATCAGAATTACTACATTTGCCAGACCCAGTTTCATAAAAGGAAAAGGTTTAGGTACAAAATTTTCGACCATATAAATAGTTACAGCAAAAGCAGTGTAAAAGGCAAGACGGGGTGCGGAGTGCGGAGTCTTCATATTAAGCAAAACTTGCCAAGTCTTTGAAAACCTGGCAAGTTTCTAAAATTCCATACTTTATTTATTATTCTTCTCAAATTCAATCATAAATTGAGCCAGATCCTGAGCAGCTTTCATAGGAAGAGAATTATAAAGCGAAGCTCTACAACCACCCACGCTTCTGTGTCCCTTCAGATTCAGCATTCCCATTTCTTTAGATTCAGCTATGAATTTCTTTTCAAGTTCTTCTGTGGGAAGTCGGAATGGAATATTCATCAATGAGCGATCTTCCCTGACAACTGTTCCTTCATAAAAATCAGAGTTATCGAGAAGATCATAAACATAATTTGCTTTTTCAATATTGATTTTCTCGATAGCTTCCAAACCACCTTTTGCCTGAATCCATTTGAGTACTCTTCCTACCACGTAAATTGCAAAACAGGGCGGAGTATTGAACATCGAGCTTTTGCTGATATGGGTATTATAATCCATCATAGTAGGAAGTCCGGGATTAATTTTTTCGATCATATCTTTGCGGATAATAACCAGAGTAGTGCCAGCAGGTCCGATGTTTTTCTGAGCACCTGCATAAATCATAGCATACTTTTTCACGTCAATGGGTTTGCTCATGATATTGGAAGACATATCTGCAATAAGTGGAATATCACCGATATCGAGATCAGTTTTAAATTCTGTGCCACGAATCGTGTTATTGGTGGTTATATGCAGATAAGCAGGATTTTCCGAAAGCGTGTACTGCTTTGGAATATAAGTGAATTGTTTATCCTCCGAACTGGCAGCAACATGCATTTGCTTGCCATTTTTTGACGCTTCTTTCAAAGCTTTTGTTGCCCAGGCACCCGTATTGATATAATTTGCAACTTTATTATCCGGACAGAAATTTAATGGAATCATGAAAAACTGGGTGCTGGCACCACCTTGCAAAAAGAGAACTTCATAATCGTCTCCAAGATTTAGAATGCTTTTTACATCATTAATGGCATCATCCATTATTGCCTGAAATTCTACTGACCGATGGCTCATCTCCATCACAGATAGACCTTTGCCTTTGTAACTTACAAGTTCCTGCTGAATTTCCATTAATACTTCCACCGGTAAAACAGCAGGACCGGCACTGAAATTATGTACTCGTTTAACCATTTTTCCCCCTAATATTTTTTTGGTTTGA
This sequence comes from uncultured Candidatus Cloacimonadota bacterium, assembly GCA_964457455.1. Classification (GTDB taxonomy): domain Bacteria; phylum Cloacimonadota; class Cloacimonadia; order Cloacimonadales; family TCS61; genus JABMPU01. The sequence continues at coordinate 26,525 of CAYWJN010000013.1, read as the reverse complement.
AATTTATTTATCACAGATTTTATGCAAGTTTTTTCTAAATGAATTTATATTTTTTTTCCTAAGAATTTCTATTATTTCAGAGGATTCGTTTTTTTACGATAAAACCCGACTCTGGCTTTTGGTTCGAGTTTTTTTTCTAACAGAAGTTTTACACAAGATTTTTTTCATTTTCTAAATCAAATATGTAGTTGATATTTAATATTCAACTTTATTTAGTATATTTTTCCAGAGAATTTTATAATTCTTAATTTAATGTAGTATAAGTTCAATTCGTTCATCATTAAGAAGGAATATAGAATTATCGAGCACTTGTTGTCCTGTAACTTCTTTATTTCTATAATCTTTGGCCACATTTTGAGGAATCATAAACCTATATTCAATATTCTCTCTAAATCCCCATGTATATTCACCATTCTTATATTTTAAAGGGTGTTCGATCCATTTTTCGAAAACAGTAATACTATATCCAGAAAACATTGTAGATTCATGAATACAATCATCTATCTGATTTAAGACTTTTCTTATTACCTCATCAAAAACTAACTTGCCAATATCATATCTATCATGCTCAGTTGCAAAATAACCCATGTTATCATGTAAAATGATTGTAAGATAACTTTCATCTTTAAATTTAATTAAACCTATTGAACTAATCTGTAGAGAGATTGGTCTACTCTCAAAACTATGTAATATAATCGAATCTATAAAGCTGTATAAACTTGATTCTAACTCAGTATTTGATATAGTTGTAGTTAATTCATTATTAAAATATTCTACAGGACGTATAAGAATTATAGTATCCTTTTTCATTAATGAATTTAATGTATGCTTACCAAAGTAATCTAGATCTAAATTTAAAACCCCTTTTTGAGGATAATAACCTTCTTTTGATATAGTGTAAATAACTCTTGATAGCGCATAATATCGATTAAAATTTGGCTTAAGTAAAATACTATCCCTTATAACTCCTGAGTTATTTGTAAGTTGAGTATCACTCTTAACAATCTTACCATTTTTTATTTCTGTACCAAATTCATATCTGTCATCACTTACAATTTTATATTCAACTAAAACACCTTCAATAGGATTACTTTCTAAATCAACTACATGAATTTCATAATAATGTGGTAACGCTGGATTCTGAATCATTGTACATCCCATGATTACCAATATACAAACAAAAAATAAAATAAGAACTAATTTCATTACATCCTCCCGTTTAATTATTTACGTTGTGTATAAAATCTAATAATATATTCCAAGTTTATTACTACACCTCTGCTTCTTCAAGAGACCCAATACTATTAGTAATTATTCCCATTAGTCTACTTTTTTTTATATCCTCTTCTATTGATTCCACAAATTTCTAATGTTCTGCGTGTGCGGCGTGATCGGAACGATCACTCCCAAAACAAACAACCAAAATCCTGAATCGGAACGATTCGGGCAAAGAGAATTGACAACATGAACCGCTGACACGCTTGCTATTAGACGGCATTCTTACTATCATAAAAACAATTTCTTTTTGATAACTACTCTATAATCTTTATAAGCCTTATTTGTTTCATTTCTTAAATCAATCATTTCGTCAAAATATTTATCATATTCATCTCTTGGAAATTTGTTTTTTAAGTCTGGTTCAAAAAACAACCTTTCACTACTTTTTCCAATTTTATCCATAAAATGATTATCTATAAATCTATGCATCTCATTAAATTTTTTATGCAGTAACTTTAAGGATCTCTTAATTTGTTTATTTAAATATTGATTGCTAACTTGATCAAAAAAATCTAAATATTCTAAGAAAAATGATCCTTCTTTATCCCCATTTATAACTCGATATTCAATCTTACTTAAAAAATTTGTAATTTTTTGTTCATTAAGAATCATATTAGATTCATGAAATATTTTATTGTCATGATCAATAAATTTAGTTTTTAATAATAAAGTATTTTTAAATTTGAGTAGGATAATTAACAATAAAATTATTACAAAACAAAAAATCTTCCAAAACAAAATAGAATCCCATATTGTAATTAACACATTATTTAAAATGGAATCCAAAATCTTTTCCTCGCATTCCCCAGGTTCCCATTTCGATTGGAAGGCAATGAACAAATCCCAAAGGTGTTCCTGATTTATCAATTGCCACTTTTATTTTTAAACCTTTTTTTAAGGAATCTTTAATCCATTTTTCGCGGATTTTGGCAGCTGTTTTCTGTTCGTTGTCGTCATCATCCTGATGAGTACAATGTGAAACGAAGGACAGATATTTTTCTATTAAATCTACTATTTTCATTTGTTTTCCTAAAAAAAATCATTTAAAAAATTCATAACCGGCATAAATGTGAAAGTTAGATTTCACGTCATCAATTGGACCTTTGGTACTTCTTCCAATTTGGAAAATAACACCACTGGAATCGCGAAATTTTACTTCATATCCCAAGCGTGGTTTGTCCTTCTCTGTTTGAGTCCAGGTTAGAGTTAAGCCCCATTGATGAGTTGAAAAGTGAAAACCCAGCAACGGTTTTGTCATTAGAAGTTCGATTTCTGTAGAGGTTTTGTAATCTTCATATTTTAAGTCTGTGCGCTGCACACCTCCAAAAAATCCATAAATGAAATAAGAATCTTTTCCCTGATAGCTATCAAAATGGTGTATATAAGCATCATAAGTTTTCATAGATTGGAAATATTTATCATAACTTCTGATTTGAAGAAAGGCAGAACCGCCAATTCCAAATTTTCCGATAATATTAAATATTTCCGCATCGAATTTGCATCCTGTAACAGGACTTTCATAATCATAATCCGGGTATTCCGGATAATAAGCTGCTCCGGAACAGATGAATCTGAATGACAGCGATTCAGAAAAAAGCGAGTTAATAGCAATTAATAATAATATCACAAAAATGAGTTTTTGGGAAATTTTCATATTTAATCAACCTTCTTTTCCAGGATAATTCTGCTCTCTTCTTTGTTTTCATTTGGTTCAAAACCCACTATTTTAAATCCGTTTGAAAGAGCAAGATGCAGCATGGATTTATGCTTATTTCTGGTTTTCAATTTTATTTTTGCAAAGCCGTTTTCTTTTATCCATTCTTCCTGTTTTTGAGCAAGTTTTTTCGCAATATTTCTGTTTCTGAATTCAGGAAGAACTCCCCCCATCCATGTATAGAAATAATCTTCTATCTGATAACCAACCTTAAAACCGACCGGTTTCTCAAAATAGTACGCAATCAAAATAAGATGTTTTGTATTTTCGAATCTCTTTTTGTATTCAGATTTTTCATAAGGTTTTTCAAATTCAGGAATTTGTTTGGATAGAAGAACAACTTCATCAATATTTCCCTGTCTTATTTGGATTTGAGTATTTGAAATCATATCACTGTAAGAATTCTCGATCAGATCCTGTTTTTTTATTTTGAATAATTCCAGATATTCCTGGCATTGCGAAAAAAGTTTTTCTGATTCAATTTTACCTTTCTCACCAATTGCTTCGATTTCAATGAAATCTCCCAGATTTTCCACTTCATCAAGATGAAATTTGATATTATCTATGAAATAAATCTCTCGTGTCTTTTTTACTTTTACCAGGATTTCAAATGAATTAAGTAACATCTGTTTAAGAGAAGAATTCTTCTGAATCGGAAAAAGGAAAACATCAGATTTTTTAGGTCCCAGCTTATTTTCTCGGTGATAATAAATCAGGCAATTTTCAATGTTACCTTCGCGTAATTTTAATCTTCCTTTCTTAACTTGGAAGTAAATATCTGTTTGCTTGTCAATGCCTTTGAAATCAGCATTTTTCTCTTTCAGAATTCTCCTGATTTGTTCTTTATTTGAACAATGTGCTTTTATCTCTATATTAATATGATTCATTTTTTCAAATAAAAACTTCCGAAGTTATTGAAAACTTCGGAAGTTTTAATAGATTCTTTTCTACTGAATAAGATTTACCGTATATATTTTATTTACAAAATCATAACTTGCAAGAGTAGAATAATAAATAATTTCCAAAATGAAATTGCCTGTATATCCGCCAGTGGGATGAGCAATACTCAAGGTTTTATTATTATTCGACCAAACATATGCCGGGTCAGGATAACCAGTGATAGTGAGAACGTTCAAACCATTATAAATATCCACCTCTTCAGTGAAATTGATGATAATTGTTCCCATTGGAGCGATTTCATAGTAATTGTCATAGATCTCCAGGTTTGTACTTTCAACATCGATTCCGGGTTGGGTCTCAAATTGCAGACCGGGAAAATCAAAGAAATTGCCATCCACTGAACAACCGGATATATTCATAGTATAAACTGTTGCCAAAAGAAGTTCTTCATCTGGAGTGATTACTACACTTGCATCAGTTAACCAGGTTATACTTTCAAATTCTACAGGATCAGCAATATCAGAATATAGTTCAACATCAAAACTATTTGGATCGATTGCCTTATTAAATGTGATTTCAATTGCATCAATAATTCCGAAATTGTCATTATCAAAATTGTTTTCTACTATGAAAGGTGGATCATCAACAATGTTCAGGAAAATGTTGGGAACAGTTACGATTGCATTTGGGAATAAAACCAGGTCAAGTTCAACAACCTCGAAACTATAAGTACTGTCAGTAAAAGGCAATGTTCTCAAAACTACTTCTGGTGTAGAAGGGAGATTTTCAAAAATAAAAATACCGTTAATTCCGGTTGTCGCAGAATATTCTTCCGGTGAAATATCCCAGTTTTCAAAGTCAGCAATCACTATAACTCCAGAAGCTAAAGCAATATTCTCATCATCAATAATAGTGTAAATCGTTCCTGTCAAACCTGCATTTAATTGATACATTTCCATATCCTGGATTTCAGTATGATAGAAATCTTCATCAGTTGGAACATTCGTGACTCCGATTTCATCGAGAGTAGGAATTGTTACAATTATTCTTCCTACAGCAAAACCCTCGTTTCCGGAGAATGTAAGTTCATAATCACCCGGAGAGAGGTCTGTGATGAAATAATATCCAAGAGCGTTAGTAGTAGTAGTTTGTATTTCGTCCTCATCAAGCCAGGTAACATCGACATTTACAAGTCTTTCATTTGTGTTTGCATCCGTTACGATGCCGTGAATTGTGCCGATTACTCTGCCATCTGTTTCACCGTTTCCATAGATTTTTGTGATGTTGTCACCGCATCCAAAAAGCATAAGCAGCATAATCATAGTTGAAATGAAAATTAACTTTGATTTCATTTTTTCCTCCATTTTTTTCTTATCCACCTTATCCTGACCTCTCCTATCGAGGAGAAGGAGAACAAAAAACTTCCTCTCCTTTTAGGTATGAGTCGGCTTGCGAAGCAAACGATCTCAAGAGGACTGAGTAGAGGTGAAAGACACTCTATTTTGCAGAACTCATTTCTTAACGCATTAACCACCTATTTAGATGGAGTTCATTATCAATAAATATATTTTTATTTATTTTTAATATTAGCAATCACCACATGCCATCCTGTTCTAGGAGCTGTGGTCCACACCGCATGCCAATCCTTTCCTGCATAGTTAAAATTACAGTCACCTGAATTCTTGTCTAAGATTGATTTCAGATTTATGCTCATATTGGCTATCTGCTGACCGATCCAGGCATCATCGGTATGTAATGCGATTTTGCCGTCATCAGTTATTGCAAAGAACATTCGTTCGGATTGCAGGGGAAAAGCATTCTGTACTTCATCATTGATATTTTGCATATAGATCGATGTGCCAAGTGCACCTTGTACAATATTATTCTTTATGATTGGAGCAGCAGCAATAGCCACTGTTTTACCTGTTGATTTACTCACTACAACTGTTCCAAGTGTTGGATTGCCAGCGATCAAACCGGGAAAGTAGGAGCGGGTTTTCAGGTTCTTACTCGTGAAATCATCTACAGTTGTATAATATGAGCCATCCGGCAACAGATACCAAATACGACCAGAAAGTGCTGCATTTTCCTGCTCTACAAGAAGGGATTTAAGTTTTATCCACTTTCCTGAACGTGCTTCATCAGTAAAGGACAGCGCTTGCAACACCAACAGAAACTCATCGAGACGAACATCAATAAATCCAGCAAGGAGTTTTAAGGCTGCAATTGTGCTTATCCCAACGGTTGAATCTAATTTTGAAAAATCTTGTGTAGGTACTTTACCCCAGCGTTCATTGATCTCTTCGAATGTTCCGTCACCCTTCATTTCGTCCAGAGCATCCTGCCACTGTTTCACGATATATGTTGAGGTATTTTTACTGAAGGCAATATACAAAGGTGATTTTTTAAAAGTATAGACCGGTTTTAAATCCGATGGATCAACACCTGCTTGGCGAGCCATCCGAACCATAGTTATACTTGTTCCAACCACAAGATCGACATCTCTGTTTTCCAAAGCTCTATAACATTCTGCATCGGTTGAATAGAGCTTCAAATTCGTTACATTATTCTTCATTAATAATTGATGACGGGCATCATCCTGTACCACTCCGATCGCTGTAACTGTCTTTGCTTCCTCAAGACTGCTGAGAGAAAGACCGGAATTTTTCAGGGCATAAAAAACGTACTCATCTGATGCAATTGGGCCAACCCAATGAAAAAGCTTCTCACGTTCAGCAGTTCGAAAGGTAGAATAAAGAGCAACTTCAGGTTCAGATAAAGCAAGCTCATAGCCATCATTCCAGGGCATAAGATGAATATCGATTTTCAGATTAAGACGTGACAAAATCTCCTGCACAATTTCTGTGGATTGACCTGTGATCTTCCCATCTTTAGTTCTGAAATTGAAGGGTGCAAAATCTTCTGTGATGATCTTTAATTTTACTTGTTCACTTTCGATACAATAACACTGAGAAACGTTTACATTTCCGATATTAAAAAACATCATCATTGTGAATAAACTATAAATAGATAAGATTTTTTTCAAGATTACTCCATAAGATTTTCTACACTATCACTTTTTCTATTTTTATGTACCTTTCATTCCTGACAAGATTTTTTTACAAATATCTTTGCTTTTCCTTTTTTGGCAAATTTACCTAGGATGGAGAATCATCAATATTATTTTGCTGAATTTCCCATTTGATTAATCACTTTGATAACAGCATCGATCGTTCTATCAATCTCATCTTCGGTTGTTTTCCTGCCGGTGGAAAACCTGATGGTTCCCATAGCGAATTCTTTGGGCACATTTATAGCAGTTAAAACAGGTGAAAGCTCTATCGAACCTGAGTGACAGGCAGCTCCAGCAGATGCAGCAATTTCTTCCAATTCAGATAAAATTCCATCAGCTTCCAGGTTGGGAAAACTCAAACTGAGTGTGTTGGGGAGTCGTTTCGTCGGATGTCCATTAAGTTTTATATCTTTCAGGTTTCGGATCAATCCATCATAGAGTCTGGCCCGCATTTTTTTCATATGAGTCATGTTTTTTTCAAGATAGCACCCCGCTATTTCGCAGGCTTTTCCCAAACCAACAATTTCCAGAACATTTTCTGTTCCTGCTCGCCTGTTTTGTTCATGATCCGCACCGTGCATAAATTTCTCAAGCTGGATGCCTTGACGAATATAAAGTGCACCAATTCCTTTGGGAGCATAAAGTTTATGTCCTGCAATGGAGAGAAGGTCCACTCCAAGTTCATTGACATCAGTTGGGATTTTTCCCACAGATTGAGCTGCATCCGTGTGAAAGATTAAATCATTTTTCCTGGCAATCTCAGAAATCTCTTTTATTGGCTGAATAGTACCAACTTCGTTATTTGCGTGCATAATCGTGATGAGTATTGTCTGAGATGTAATTGCTTTTTCCAGTTCCGTTAAATTCACAATTCCATATTCATCAACAGGAATGTAAGAAACATCAAAACCATTTTTCTCTAAAAATTTACAGACTTCAATCACAGCCGGATGCTCGATCGTGGAAGTAATTATATGATTTCCTTTTTCACGGTTAGCAAAAGCGAAACCTTTAATTGCAAAATTATTCGATTCTGTGCCACCGCTGGTAAAGATTATTTCTTCAGCATTACAGCTAAGGATCGAAGAAACCTGTTTTCTGGCTTTTTGGATAGCTTTTTTGGTTTGAATTCCATAACAGTGTGAACTGGATGGATTTCCAAAATGTTCTTTTAGAAAAGGGAGCATAGCATCTGCAACTTCCGGGTCGATGGGTGTGGTTGCATTATAATCCAGATAAATCGGTTTCATCTTAAAAATCCTTTTACAGAGTTTTCTAGGAAAATATCTGCTCTAAAGAAAAATTGTCTGAAATATAGACAAGGAATTTATTTTTTTACGCTGCACCTCGCATCTCGAAACCCGAACTTTTTTTCTGTGTCGTTTAGTATACACTTTGGACAATTATGTCCCATTTTATGACAATTCGTTTCGTCTTATTATCTGCGCAATTATACTTATTTCATTATAATATATTTAGTTGCGATTCTGAATAGTTTTACAAGATAAATGCAAATTTACTATTTACAATATAGTACAGTTTAGTCTAAGAAAAATAAATTTGACAATTTTTTAATTATTTTCTCTTTATCCATCCAGATACAATCAGCCTGAAATGGAGGATAATATGAGAATTAAATCAATTTTCTTATTTTTTACTTTTTGCTTTTTGCTTTTTACTTTCCTGCATGCCCAAAACTATATGGATCAAATCGCCTACCTGGAAGGAGAAAACGAGAACGATATTTTCGGTAAATACATTACCTCACTCGATTTTAACGGAGATGGTTATGATGATATTGTTGTTAGTGCCCGAGGATGGGAACCCGAAGGAACATATACCAGTGTAGGGAAACTATATTTTTATCTCGGTGATGAAGTTTTTGATACGGAAGCTGATTTCACTATTTCAGGAAATTTAGATTCATTTGTAAGATACCAGGTAACAAATTTAGGTGATCTTAATAATGACGGATATGAAGACTTGGGAATGATGAGAGAAACCGAAGAAGACCTTCTTGTCCAAATATTATTAGGAAATACCGAGCAAGATACAATCCCTGATTTTGAACAGTCATTTTCTAAAGATTATTATGATTATTTAGGTATCAGACAATTAGGAGATATCAACAATGATGGTTATGATGATGCCGGTCTTGTCGCAAAAGGTATCTGGTTATTTCAGATAAATTATCCTGTAGATTATTTCTTTATTTATGGTAATGAAAATAACCTAACCAGCGAACTTTTCTATTCGTACACTTTAGATGGATCCGGTAATGCATTTAGTGGTGTGGGTGATGTAAATAATGATGGGTATTCTGATTTTTGTATCGGTTATACATATATAATTGAAGAAGAACAAAGGTATACAAATACATTTTACTATGGTGGGGAGAATATTGATCCTGAACCGGACTTAATTCTATGGGATTTAGAAAATACAAATATGACTCTCGGTTTACCAGCTGGTGATTTAAATGCAGACGGATACGATGACTTTGCTGGACATTTGACCACAACTATTGAGTATAATATCCGTATTTGGTTCGGGCAAGAGATTATAACACAGGATTGTGATCTGATACTTAATGAAGGCAGTGGCGGTGGTGGATTAGATTTTGCATTTGATTATGGGGATATAAATAACGATGGTTATAGTGATCTTGCTATTGGAGGACCCGGTTATGGTTTAAATGGTAAAGCCTTTTTGTATCTTGGAAATGAAAATCCAAATAACACTGTTGATCTTGAATTTGAACAACCACCCGGTGTTCATCATGATTACGGAACTGCCTTAACCGTTGGCAGGTTCAATGGAGACGAATATGATGATGTAGCAATTTCCGGTCCGATGGACACAGCTACTGGTCCCAATCACGGTTATGTTTATGTTTTTGCCGGAAACGGAGATTTTGATGATTTAGTAGATGCAGAGGATGAAGAAATAATTCCGGTTGCTGGTGTAGAATTCGAAGCTTATCCCAATCCTTTTAATCCGAGTGTTACTTTCTCAGTAAAATTTAGCAACGAACAAAACCAACAATACGAACAAATACAAATTGAAATTTTTAATGTAAAGGGACAGAAAGTAAAAACTTTAGATTTGGAGTCGGCGAGTCCCTCGACTTTTTTTGCCGACGGACATGGCTACTCCATAACCTGGAATGCGGAAGGACATACAAGTGGTGTATATTTCTGTAAGTTAATTAATGTCAAAGATGGTAAGGTGCTATCTGTTAAAAAAGTTACCTTGATGAAGTAAATTTGGAGTGCATCAACCGTGTTGATGCATTAGACAACACGGTTGTTTTACTCCACAACAAAGTCCGGCTTCATTTTATTACGCTGTGACAAGGAGAGAATCATGTTTAGAAAAGTTTTATTAACGCTTATTGCAGTTTTATTTGTTACCCATCTTTTTAGTTTTTATTCAGATGATTTCATACTTGGAGCTTATACATATTTACTTTACAATACAAACAATATCGATACTTGCATGGATTACTTATCGGAAGCTCATTACAATAGCCATGTTTGTAATAATTGTATTGAAGACAACACAATACTCTATGAAAAATCAGATAGCAGGAACCTCGATATGATACTGGGTGATTTTTACTGGAATGAAGGTTCTGATGTTTATGGTGTTTATGAACTTACAAGAGCTAATAACTATATCTATGAAGCTGAATATTCTGGAATAGATGAACATATCTATCCGGAACCTTGTCCTTCTCAATTTTATTATAGGATGACAAGAGAAGAAAACGTCGGCGGTAGAAATAATGAATATGATCCAGTGCATTCACATGGTTTTGCCTGGATATGTAATGTCGATGATCATATTGAGGGTATTGCCGCAGATACGCTTTACTGGAAATGGCTTAAATATGGAGACGATTATTCATTAGAAAGGCATATAATCTTAAGAAAACAAGAGACATTATTCTATAACTTTTCCATGAAAGTAAATGATCCTATTCCCGGTAATAATACAGAAGTGTGTAGCGTAAATGTTTATGTTCTTAATGATAGTTTAGAGAAAGAATATTTACCAATTTACAGTTTTCAACCAAACTTATATGAAAACCAAATATTAACTGTAGATGATTTTTATAATGCTCAGCAACATCCTCAATATTCTACTTATAAAGTATTTACTTTTTATACACCAATTGACTCAATACCGGAGGGATTAATTGATCAACGCACTTCCGTGGATAAACTTAAAAATTTCAATTTTGAAGTTTACTGGTATGATAATGAAGATTTATATATCGATTATTTCAGGATTTATGATGATATCTATAAAAAATTAGAAAATGGTGATTATGATAATAGTATCATTGCAAGGTTTAATGCTTTAGATGTCCCTAATTTAAAATTTCTATATTCAAAAGATGAGCCCTATCCTCCACATCTTGATTCATATAAATTGGCAGAAGATGCTTTAAATAATAGCATAGATCTGATGACAGCAGTTCATAGAATAGGAAACTGGGCTGGAGAAGATTATACAGACTATAAGTATAATCACCACGAGCTATTTAATACAGTATCAGAACCTGAGAATATCATTTTCGATATTTATCCCTGCACGCGTAGATTAAAATGGAATGGAGTTCATAGTGATAGCCTGACCTATATTCAATGTACTATTGATAGAATGTTAAACTGGTATAATAATGTAAGAGAAATAGCTGCGGATGAAGTTATTCCCTTTTTAACAATACCACAGACTTATGGTAGATGGTATTTAGTCCCGGATGAGTATAACGAAAATTGGAGGTATACAATGCGTCCAACTATTGAAATGCAGAAATGTTTACAATATTTACCCTTATGCTATGATGCAGATGGAATTATCGATTATAAATTCATTTCACAGTATCATTATAATTCCAGAGAAAACGAACCTGAGTATTCCGAACCTGTTGATAGTGGTATAGAAGATTATGATGAAAATCCTGAAGAGTTTCATCGTTTAGCATTAATAGACAAAGCAGGAGATGAAAATTCTGGAAACCCGATACGAACAGATCAATATTATGCGATTCAGGAATCTAATCAAAAAATTGAAGTTTATGGTCCGATAATAAAAAGTTTAGATTGGCATGGAGTTGGAACCATTCAAACAGAAAATACTGATATTGAGTTTGATGTAACCATCGCAGATAACCTAACTTCAATAACCATAGAAGATGATGACTCTGATTATTGGGGATATGTTGAATGTGCGGTATATAAAGATGGAAATACAAATGATAATTACTTTATGTTGGTAAATAGAAGGACAAATTTTAGCAAACCTGAATATACTGATGAATATGGTAAAGCGGTTCAAGTTCCAAGAGATGTTGATTCTGCTTTTGAGACAGCAAACTCACAAACAATTATTTTCTTATTTAATTCTTTAGAAGAAGAAACATATCTGATAGATCAATATACAGGTAATTGTTGGCCTGCAAATGGAAATGAAATCCAGGTTGTTATAGAGCCAGGTGATGGAATGCTTCTGAAATTATGCCAGTTACCAGTCCCGGAAATAATCGATGGAACTTTAGCCATATCAAACGTATATATCCCATACAGTTTAACTATTGTATCCGAAGGTAATTTGTATATTGGGGATAATGTAGTTTTCGGTCCTTATGCTGATGTGACTGTTCAAGAAGGCGGAAATTTATACATTTACAGCGATACATATTTTGGAACAAATTCTGATGTTAAGGTTTATGGGATATTAAAAATAAATTATGAATCATTAGCACCTATTACAGTTACAGCAAAATATGATAAATGGCAAGGAATTGATTGTTTTGAAGGTGGTCAGGTTTGGGTAGAGAATGAAGCAATTATTGAGAAAGCTGAAACAGGTATATTCTGTGATGGCGGAGAAGTACATGTTTTAAATAGCGAGATAAATCTTTGTGAAAGAGGAATTATTATTTATGATAATTCATCATTAGATTTTATATCAAGCGACATTTTAGTACCAGTAGATGAACAGGCTTGTGGGATAAGCATTGATAATATGTTTTCAGAATGTAACATTAATATCGGTGGTACTGAAGCAGATTCGGTATATATCCATGGAGATTCTGTCAACCAGTTAGGTGCAGGTATTTTAATATATTCTGGTACAGATATCGAAGAAAACAGTTTTCTTTGTAATTATACAGAATTCAGAAATCTTGAAGTGGGGATTCAACATCTGCCATACTGCAGAACAGATCACGAAATAGAAAATTGTAAATTTGAAAATTGTGATATTGGTGTCCAGCTATTTGGAACCGGCTCAATTAAAAAGCTCAACCTTTGTGAATTTATTGATAATGATGATTCTGGCATAGATCAAAACACGGTAGCTGCTACAGTTACAAACTGTGAGTTTATCAATAATTTAATAGGTATCGAATATAATAATACTTCTCAACATGGAGAACCCGACATTGGTGGAGTTACAGGTAGCAATTTCAGTCCTGGTGGTATTGCTATTAGATGTGCTGATAGTTCTCCGAGAATTAAAAGTTGCACTTTTGAAACACTGAAGGGAATTGAGAGTGCTGATGACTCAAAGGTTAATATTTCATATAATGCATCTAATGTGTTCCATAGTACATTTGCTCACTTAGTATTCGATCCGGTACATTCTAATTTATCGAGTGAAATTTCTATGTTAGAAGGTCATAATAATTTCTTTGATAGTGCTACTTTTGGTGACCTTTTATTTAGTTCGGATTATGATGGGAGGGGTATAGAAATAAACGCAAATTATAATGCCTGGGAAGATTATGAAGCCACAGATAGTACATTGACTGGTGGAACCCCCCCGGATACGATAATTACTGAATTTATGGATGATTGGTTTGGTTCGATTTCCGGTTCACCACCTGGGAACAGGTTCGAAACTGCGTCAGTCGAGGAATCACAGGGTAATTATGTTTCTGCATTAATTACTTTTAAAACGATACTTAATGATAAATTAGAAAGCGAAAAGAAATTCTGGAAAATGAGTATCGATAAAGTCTTTAACTTAACCTTAATTTTAGAAGAAGATATTAATGCATTACTGAATTATTATGAAGTTCTTTATCAATCAACACCTGCATTTCTTACAGAAGCAGAAAGAATTTCTTTGCAAAAAATTCTCAAGAATTATCAGAAGAAATGCTTCGTACAAATGCATGAATACCAGTTTGCTGCTGATATTGTAGTAGAAAGGATAAATAATCCTGTGTCTGTATTAGATTCTTTATTTGCTGTTATGCAGCTTGAATCTATTTATATGTTAAGCTACAATGACAGCACCAGCAGATCGAGTTGTGTTCAAACAAATTATGACAGGTTAGCTCCAAAATCATTGAAAGACCATAATCAAAAACACAAAAACCATTGGGATGAAATTTACGCTCTTTTAGGAATCGGAGGAAATATTGAGGATGAACCTAATCAAAATTTACCACTTATTCCTACATTGTTTGGAAATTACCCTAATCCCTTTAATCCCAGTACTACAATACAATTCTCAATCCCTAAAGAAAGCAAAGTGGATATTACAATGTATAACATCAAGGGTCAAAAAGTAAAAACAATAGCAAAAGATGTATTTGAAAAAGGATTTCACAAATTAATCTGGAATGGAAAAGATTCGTTCGGGAAAGAAGTCGGTTCAGGTGTTTATTTCTATAAGCTAAAAGTGAATGGAAAAGATAAATCTGTGAAGAAATGTTTGCTGCTGAAATGAGCTAATTCAGACCAAATAGAAACTTGACTTATCCGGCAATAGCCGGATGAGTTAAGTTGAAAAATATCAGTGAATTAGAAAACTTAAGTCAAGTCAGCTAAAGCAAACTTAACTCAAGTTTTCATACTTCTTTTCAAATCCGCTATCAATTTTTTCTGAACTGAATTTTGGCTCTGCTTCTTTTGTGGAAAGGCAACATAACCATTGAAAAGGTCTACTTGAAAGAGTTCTTGCATTTAGTGTTGGAAAACAATAAAGGTTTATGAAAGAAACCTTGAAAGGGCTAAGCGGGAAGAATCTCTGAAAGAAGCCTTTTCAAGGTCAATTTACTAATTCGAGTTTACAATAAATTTATTGAAATGTTCAAAAATATTTTTGGGTAATCGATTGGGTTTTGCATCTTTGATGAAAACACCTTTGACGATAGCTCGATTGCATAATTCATTTTTAGAATTGAATATTTCCTGTTTCCAGGTTGCTCTCAATCTGGTCGATTCGATAATGTAAGAATGAACCGTAATAATTTCTCCCATTTGAATCGCTTTAATAAATTCAAGTTCAAGATTGATCAGGAAAATGCCAATATTTTTTTCGTTCAATGTTTGTAAGGACATTTCCATCTGATCTAATGCATCTGAACGTGCTTCTTCATAAATATGCAGATAAATTGCATTATTAAGATGTCCGTAAATATCACACTCATAACCAAAGATTTTTCTATTATATTCCATTGATTTCCTCATACAAGATTTTATGATTAATAAAAAGAGCGGAAAAAAATTCCTTCAAATTTTGTGAGATAATATTTGCTAAGTAAATATATCTTTCTTTATTCCAGTTTCCGAATATAGTTCAGATTTTTCCAAAGATGTATTTCAGATTTCATTTTCTCTCACATAATTTATGTTGCTACACAACTTTAATTCAAATGATTTGGTGTCAATAAAAACAACAATTGACAATTTTGGAGATTTTAATTCAAGTCATTTTGCTATTTGAGGGTAAAATGAGATATACAAAAAAGAAGTTTAAAAGTTTTTCATTAGAAAAGCAAATTAAAATTTTTCTGGAATTCATCAGGGAAATCGAGAGAAATTGGCATGATGAAACTCTCAGATATGAATTGCTCGATAATTTTCTGGATTGTATAGATCTCTCAGAAAAGGAATTGAAAGTTAAGAATACGGAACTTCATAGTTTTTCTGAAATTGTGAAAAAGGATTCGAACATCAAAAAAATGTCTTTGAGAGAGTTTTTGAATTATTCAATTCCATTCGAGCAAAGATATAAGAATGTAAAAGATAATGATTTTTTGGTTCTGAAAAATGACGATACAAATATTTCCCGAACCAAAATTCCACTTTATCTCATTTTAGATAACTTGCGTTCATCTTTTAATATTGGCTCCATTTTCCGAACTGCTGAATGTTTGGGAATTACGGAAATTCTTCTCTGTGGATATTCTGCTACACCCAAAAATATTAAAGTGCAAAAAACTGCAATGGGAACAGAAAAGTATGTGAAATGGAGATATTTTGAGAAAACAGAAGATGCCATTTTGTATTTAGAAAAGAAAAATATTAGAGTATTTGCTTTAGAAACAACAACCAATTCAAAGTCAATTTACGAGGTTGAATTTCCTCCAAAATGTGCCTTGATTTTAGGAAATGAAGCGCTTGGAATTTCAGAAAAAATTTTGACTCTTGCAGATGAAATTATAAATATTCACATATCAGGATGGAAAAATTCTTTGAATGTGGGGATTTGTTTTGCTGTAGTAGCTTTCGAGATTAAAAGACAGTGGATGTAGCTTTCGGACTTGCCTTGCAGCGTAGCGTGAGAAGAGAACGAAAAACTGCCTCTGCCGCAATCCTCGACTCACATTCACTTCGTTCATTGCAAGTCAAGTCTTGCTTTTCAGAATTACTTCTCTTCTTTCTTCTTCTCGATCTTGAAATATTTTGCTCCGTCTTTTCTGATAAGTTTGTATCTTAAAAGCGAATCCAGAATAAGTTTTGCAAAATATTTGTCAGATTGGAAATGGCAATCATCAGGGAAACTTTTTTTCATTTCCTGGCGACCGGTTCTATCTAAGATTTCCAGCACATCATCAAAATTTATGCCTTTATCAGTTATCTTCTGAAAGACTTTTCTTTCTATTGGACGCATTTTTTCTCCTAAAAACTTGGACAAAAAGGAAACAGGTTAGAATATTGTCAAAATTTATTATAAAAGGTTTTTGATTGTGAAAAGAGCATTGATAATCACCTATTATTGGCCTCCAAGTGGTGGCTCTGGCGTACAGCGTTGGCTTAAGTTTGTTAAGTATCTTCCCGGATTGGATTGGATACCAACTGTGATTACAACTGAAGATGGTGATTATCCTGCAATTGATGAATCTTTATTGAAAGATGTTCCCTCGATAATAAAAGTAATTAGAACTAAAACGCCAACTTTTGGTAAACTATTCCAAAAAGTAATTGGAAAAAAAGTTCCATACGGAAGCCTGGATACAGATAAAAATGATTCTTTTATGAGGAAAATATCTATTTGGATGAGATTAAATTTTGTCATTCCAGATGCGCGGAAAATCTGGAATGAGCAAGCTTTTAAAGCTGCTTCAAAAGAACTGCAATCCACTAAATATGATGTTCTGATTACCACCGGACCTCCTCACTCGACCCAATTAGTCGGATTGAAATTAAAGAATAAATTCAAAATCAAATGGCTGACTGATTTTCGTGATCCCTGGACGAAAATGGGATACCTGAAGAATGTGAAAAGATGGAAAATATCAACTTTTTTTGATAGCATTCTGGAAAGAAAAGTTATCAGGAATTGTGATGTTGCAATTGCTGCATCAAAGAAAATTATGGATGATTTTAATAATATCAACAAAATCCATCTCATCACAAATGGATATGACCATGAAGATTTTGAGCATATTAAAATACTTAAAGATAACAAAAACTTTACTTTAAATTATTTCGGAACGATACCTTCGGAATCGAGTCCTGTTCCAATCTTAAAAGCTGTGAATCTTTTGTTTGAAAAAAGGATAAACAATATCCATCTTAATTTTTATGGAAATGTGAGTGATGTTGTGAAAATAGAATTAAAAGAATATGATGAAAATAATTTGATAACCTTCCATTCATATATTCCTCATAATGAAATGTTGAATTTACTGGTTGATTCTTCAATGCTTATACTCATCATCAACAAAGTGAAAAATAATAAAGGTATTCTAACCGGTAAAATATTTGAATATATCGGCTCGGGAGCTCCGGTTTTAGGAATTGGTCCTGAAGATGGAGAAGCAGCCCAAATCCTGAAAGAAACTGAAGGCGGGAAAATGTTCTATTACGATCAAATAGAAAAGATAGTTGAGTTCATAGAAGAAAAATTTCATGATTGGGAAAATAGAAAAAAGAGAATAATCAATAAAAAAGTAGAAAACTATAACAGAATCAATCTAACCAAGAAATTAGTGAAAGTTCTTAATGAAATCCGAACTCACTAAATCTATGAATTTTGAAAAAAATCGCAAATAATATAATCACTTTCTAACCTCACCCCAGCCCTCTCCTACGAGGAGAGGGAGACAACAAAGTTCCCCTTCTCCTTTTAGGAGAAGGGGTTAGGGAATGAGTTAAAAAAATGGGATTACAAAAAAAACAAATTTAATGATTCATCTATTTGCGAATCAATAATCACATTTTCTCATTTTTAGTGAGTTCTGAAATTATTCAGTATTACTCGGTGTTCTCGGTGGTGAATAAAAAAACCTGTCATCCGGTTTTCGTCAGATAACAGGTTTTATTTTTTTATCTTTCTTACTTAATCAATCCTAAACACTCACCGATCAGGAATTGGATTCTTCCGATAAGAAGTGAAATACGCGCCATAACCGTGTATCCGAAAGACGCACCAAAGCCTACCATCATATACCAGATGCCAACATTGGAGATTTTACCGTAAGTTCCTTTGTGTTCCTTGGAGAAAAAGAAATACATTAGAATCGTGACAACACCGATAAAAATCAAAATCGTATTGATGTTATCAAAAGGCAGCATTGTGCTTCTCATCTGAACCAGAACTCGAGCATGCAGAGACATTGGCACGAACATTCCCACGATTGCCATTCCAAAAACAATGGGATACCTGGAAAGCCAACTGAGATTTTTACTGAATCTGAAAATATACAAAACTCCCATCAAAGTTGGAATTATGATTAAGAATTTATTCTGCAGAAATATGGGTCTGTAAACGTAAGGAATAAATGCATTTTCGTAAACAAGCGGAATAGCGTATCCCATGGAAACACCAACGAGTAAAGATTCGGCAAATTTGTAAAACGGATTATCTTTGTATAAAAATGAAAAGATACAAAGGGTTAAGAAAGCTGCTACTATATTACTTATTGTTCCAAACATGGTTCCTCCTATCCTAACTCTTTATTTTTTCTTTTTTTGCTTATAAAATAACCGATATTACCAAGTATGATAAATACGATTATCATGATATGTGCAACAGATTGAGCATTCATGCCGATTCTGGCAGTTTTAAATTGATATGGTATATTTTTATCAGTGATTGGAATCCAGGTTTCTTTGACGATTTCCTTACTGAAAACAACATTGTTTGAAGCAAAGATATCAACAAGTTTTTCATATTCTGCCGCACCTTTCAATCCGCCTAACATGCCCACGAGCTGACCGGTTTGCAGAAAAGGATAATTTTCAGCAGCCATTACCGCAGTTATTCCTGCCCCGATATTTGCTCCGAATTTTACCCTGGCATATGTAATCCAGGTTTGAACGCTGGCAGAAGCTGAGAAATCTATGACCAGGTTCAATTCATTATAATTTTTCAAATTTTTCATGATTTCCAGGTTTTCAACTTTCCTTCCTTCAGAATCGGTTTCTACTGCTTCGGCAATATCTTCTCCCATTCCCAAAAGAATCGGGAGGAACAAAGCATAAGGTTTATATCCGAAATTACAATAATCGACACCTGATTGCACATCAAAACCACCCACTTCTTTTGCCGTGTTGATGGCATAGTCTATAAGAGGTGCAGCAGTGGGTAAGAAGCAAATGGTGAAAACCTTAATTTTTCTTTCAAAGCAGTGTCTTAAAATAGATACTTCCATTGGGAAGAGTTCCGGCATTGTGGAAGCATCGTGCATAAAGCACATTAATACCGCTCTATCTTCTCGTTCAGTGAATGAATCCACCTTCTTATAAAGATTCTCTACTGGTTCAGTTATATAAGTTTTAGAATTAAACGGGATAAGCAAGGGGATGATGATAGCTAATGCAACTACAATGTAAATGTATCGTCGGTCTAAGTTTTGCATTCTATCCCAAAAGCTGGTTTTTTTATTACTCATCTTAATCACCTCCCAGATATTTTCGTTCAATTCCCAAAAGAATTTTGAGTGATGTCGCTGTGATACCTAAACCTACTCCCAGAGCAATTGCTCTTTTTGAGGCAAGGTTGGGAACGTTAAGAATCCATTTGGAAGTATCTGGAATCCAATGTGAAATTTGGGCTCCTAAGGGAACCTGACCTAACATCACAATTGTCGCTGCCACCAGCAGAACAGTAGCTTCAACAGAACGAGCACGGAAAGCTTTGTAGGCAGCAGAAGCGATATAAAATGCCAGCAAAGAAAACATGGTAGCACTCATTGGCATTTGTATATTTTTGAAAAGCCACATATAGGGAGTTCCTTCTCTCGTACCCCACATAAATCCTGCAAAAGCAGTTATAAATAACCCGCCTAAAACAACGAAGCTGTATTGCCAGTTGGCAGTTTTGCGTTTAATTTTTGTTGAATGCACCATAAAGAGACTCATAATTCCCAACAAAACCATGAAGGGTGATATTGCTTTGGACCAGGTTTGCCACCACTCATAAAAATCTTCGGAAATTTTATGTGGAACAAATGTATAAACAACAAACAAAAGGCCAAGGCCTATTACTATTAATAATGGAATTCGTCTTTTCATCTATCCTCCTACTTTTCTGGGAATGCATTCATAAAAAAGGTTAAATGCACACTCGAAAGTATAGCTCCTGAAATAATTAATATTAAAATCAGTAATTTTGTATAATCCACACCCTTCAGAGTACCCAATTGCATTGGCTCTCTGGCGAGATAGGCAGAAGCAGCGTAAAGCTCTTCACCAATCAAAGTATAATCGCAAGTGGTAATAAAGAAAGGAAGCTGTGTGGCAGCATCTGTACCGGAAATTTGAATTGCTCCGGTACTGTTTCCTGTTTCTGTCATCAGAAGAGCTTCTGCCCAGAACATTCCCATAAAGAAGTTGGTCGCTGTTTTTTCGCGAACCATAATGCCATTTACACCGGCAACAAACGGGAATTGAGCAGTTGTAATAAAAAATACGCTCGTTTTATCGTAAGTATCCGGTCGTCCTGCTTCGTAGTGTGCTTCTTTCACGATTTCCTGAGCAACGGGTAGAACCAGATAATCGCGGCAGGGAACAAGAATTTTTGTATCATATTCAGCAGCTTTTTTGGCAACTCGGCCCAAAATTGAAAGACCGGCAAGTGTTGCCACATCAGTGATTCCGGATGTTCCGGGAACAAACAGGATAGGTCTTCCCATCTCTGTGGCTCTTCCGATTGCATTATCAATTTCTTCGATACCTGCAATTGGTCGCACAAATAGATCGTGTCCCTTTTTTGCTTTTCCAATCATCACAAAAACAAATCCACCAAAAATGAGTGTAGCAAGGAGAGCTGGGAACATGGTGGTTTTAAACCAGTTGGGAATGGGGAAGAAGTGGTCTCTGCCAAAGCCTTCATACGAAATCAAAGCAATATTTTTTTTCACATCAACCGGTTTCGCATCTTCATTGATATAAATGGGAGTTTCAGTAAAATGGCCCATTCCATCGCTTTTTACGATTTTATATTCAAATGAATTTTTGGCAATATGACGAGATTTATCGAGGTATTTGATGCGAGCTTTAGGATTGGAAAAAGATGCTGCTTCTTTAGAGATAGGATAATTAGTTAGAAGGTCAAACAGGTTTTGATAGTGTTCGATTGCATCATCAGCTTCTTTGATTTCTTCTTCGGTTTTCAAAGTATCTTTGGATGCAGTATAATCAGCGATTTGTTCTTTGTATCTTCTCAGAGTTCTCTCAACTTCGGATGCATACAGGTTTGAACGAATTGTGTTTTCTTGTTCATCATCCATCCTAACTGAGAAAGCCGGAGAAACATAGATAAGACCTTTATCAGCATCAAATTTTGTAGCTATTTTGAAATGAGAATTTTTATACCGGATATTGTCGTAAAGTTCTCTTTGTGTACCGGCGATTTTTTTGGATAAACGAAATTCTTCATCAGTATAATTACGTTTATAAATGTAGTAGGAGTATTTAGAAATATCTTCTTTGCTCTCGCTAAAATACAAAGTTCCAGGTGTAAGAGATTTTGTCTGTTCGTTCCAGGTAATATCTTGATAAAACACATAATTTTCGTCAATCGGATTATTGCATTTAAACGTCATCTCGAATGTTAATGATTCAGTATTGGGAGGAATTTTAATTTTCAATTTTTTATCTTGATAGAATTCATTTATTTTTTTGATTTCATTTCCTGCATCGTCGTAAACCGTGAAATAGATATTCCTGATCTTATAATTCTCATTTGTCATTGTATCATAATTGACCAGCAGTTTAGTTTTTTCTTCATTTAAGTATGATGAATTAGTAAGGTAAACGACAGGTTTTCCCCAGGAAACATAATTGTAATCACCTTTATCATTCTTGCCATCTACGACTGTAAATGCCGGTATTTCGGGAAGCATATCAGGATACAATATTTCCGCAGCTTTTACTTCGGAGAATGTTTCATAATTGGAAGTATCAAAGAGTGAAAATACAAAATAGTAATCTTGGATTTTATCTATATCGATTTCAAGATCAACATCGAATTCTTTTCCCAAAACTTCATTTTTGTAAGGTTTTTCACTTTTGATTTTCCCATCAACAATATCCAGGTGAACGGTTTTTGAACCTGTATATGGACCGGCGTACCTCATATAAATGAGTTCTGCAGGATTTTTCAGCTTGGGTTCATATTTTACAACTGTTGAATCCAGCTTCATGGCAAAATCATTTTTTTCGATTATCTTAAGTTCTTTTGTATATTGCTGAAATTCATCCAGGTTGTCTTTATCTAAAACATATAAACAATGATAGTAAACATCATCGGTGAAAAGCGGTAAGGACCATTCAAATTGAAGCCGATTTATATCTTTTACAAAAACCGGATAAAATTCTTTAGTTTCTTCAGGAGCATTCTCGCGTGGGATTCCCATTACAGGTTCTGCATGAGGAAAATATTTTCGGGCTTCATTAACAGCGAATACAGTGTAATAATATTCTTTGTCATCAAGCAGCTTCTTGGCAAGCTGTCTGAAGTTACGCAGTTTCAGGGCAGCATAAACAGTAGTATCTTCTTCAGCTACAACTTCTACTTTCCTGTTTTTGTAATAGTAATCTTTTTCAGAAATCACAGCCAGGATGCTGTAGTTTTCAAATTGGGGTCCGGAAACTGCCAGATCGCGTGGATACCTTCTGTAAAGAGGACTGTCTTTTGCCTGTTTCTTCTCCTTTTTAAGTTTTCCCGGAGCTTGGATATCAAGGAAGTAATTGTAAGCGGTGTCATAAAAATACATCAAATCACCCGCAACTCCGGTTTTCACATTTACATCGATTCTTCCGATAAAAAAAAGAGAATCCGGCGTAACACCGCGATAAATGCGATATTCGATGATTCTCTTTTCTTTTGATAATGGTTTCCAACTAAGTACCAATCCTGACCCGTCATCATTCGGGATGTCATTCACTTGCAGGTTTTGAACGATGTACTCTGAGTCGTCTAAATCTGCGTAGGAGGAGATTGGCAAAAACAGGAAGCTGAAAACCATCAAAACCAGAAAAAAAGAAGTTTTGAAATGGTTTAACTTCATAAATTTCTCCTTTAATATGGATTTTATACTAATAAAAAATTCTATCAAAAACATTAAGTATGAGCTTTATTGTCAATGTTAAATTATATCATACTTTTTATTGTTTCCAAACATGGTATAAATAGCGAGCTTTTATGAGTTTCATTCATAAAAATAGTTTAAATTAGTTTTGATGGAACTCATAATAAAATCGTTGCTAATCCCAAAAAGGAAGCAAAACCGCCAATATCTGTGAGCATAGTAATGATCACACTGGACGCTAATGCCGGGTCAATTTTCAAACTTTTCATAATTATCGGAATGAGTGAGCCGACCAAACCTGCAATGAACATATTGCAGATCATTGCTGTTCCCAAAACAATTCCCAACATGATATTACTTTTCAGCAAATAAGCAATCAGCACAGCAGCAGAACCAATCAAAATCCCGTTCACAATTCCCACAGTGATTTCCTTAATAATTGCTTTGAAAGTATTACGTATGGTTAATTCACCCAGAGCAATTCCTCGGGTTATCACAGTTAAAGTTTGAGTTCCGGAATTTCCTCCCAAGCCGGCAACAATTGGCATCAACACAGCCAGGAATGATAACCTGGCAATTGTCTGTTCAAAGATTCCTACCACACTGGAAACCAGAAGGGCTGTAAATAAATTCAAAGTGAGCCAGGGAAGTCTTTTCTTAACAGAACTTAAAGGACTGGTAAAAACTCTGTCTTCGCTTTCCAGCCCCACCATTTTATACACGTCTTCCGATGCTTCTTCATCAATTACATCGATGATGTCGTCCACTGTGATACGACCCAGTAAATGATTCTCTTTATCAACCACTGGGAGAATGTAGATATCATATTTACGGAAGATGTGTGCCACCTGTTCCTGGTCCATATCCACTTGAGCAGAGATAACTTCTTTATCCATAACATCTTTTGCTTTTCTCTGCGGTTTTGCCAAAAGCAAGCGAGTCACTTCCAGGAGTCCAATTAATTTATTGTCATTATCTACCACGAAAATATAATGAATATTCTCGACTTCTTCATAATTCTCACGAATATATTCAATGATTTCATCGCGTTTCATTTCCTGGTTAGCAGCGATGATCTCGGTCTGCATCAAGCCACCGGCAGATTCTTCATCATATTTCAGAAGTTGCTTGATATCCTCGGAATCTTCTTTATCAATTTTTTTCAGAAGTTCTTTAGAAACATCATCTTCCAGTTCCCCGATTATATCTGCTGCTTCGTCTGTTTCCATCTCATCAATAATTTTCACCAAACGGTTCTGCTGCATTTTTTCCAGGATATCTTCTCGCAGTTCATCATAAAGGTCCGGAAGAACATCAGACGCATTTTCATCATTCAAAAGAGAAAAAGCTGTGAACTGGTATTCGGAAGGGAGTTCATTTATAATCTGGGCAGAATCGGCAGGATGTAACAGGTTAATCTTTTCTTTTAACCGGTTTTGCCGATTATTTTCAAAATACTCCAGTATTTGATTATAAGTCATCTTCAACATAAACCAACCTCCTCAAAAAGGTTTGATTTAAAATTATGAATATGATTTTTTTGTCTATTAAATTTTATTTTCGTCCTGAACTCCGGTCTGAATAGTTCAGCTTGAAGTCCAGTCCGACAAATTGTAACCTTGGCAAGCTTTTCCACAGTTCTTGAATTGTGCCTACAATTTTTCATTTTCATTTATAATTTCTATCAGGCTTAAAAAAAATCTTTACAAAAAAAACATCAAATCTATCTTAGACCTATAAATTAGGTCATATGACCTAAAAAGAAGGTCTTATGTTGGAAGTTTTGTTAGGTTCAATAAATGCAGAACGGATCCTCATTTTCCTGTTTTGCAGAAATGAGGGATATGCCAGGGAGATAGCACATTTTTATAGCACGGTTCTTTCTCCAATTCAAAACCAATTGAATAAATTGGAAGAAAATGGAGTACTGGTAAGTAAACTCTCAGGCAGAACCCGAAATTACTCTTTCAATCCCCGCTATCCTTTTTTAAAAGAATTACAACAATTGTTGGAAAAGGCACTTTCATTTTATCCGGAAGAATTAAAAACTGCTTTGCTTTACAACCGGCGCCGCCCCAGACGAAGGAATAAGCCTTTATGAAATCCATTAAAAAAATGAATCTGGAAGAATTGGCAGCATTTATTTCTACTCATCTAAAGAATAATGGCATAGAGGTAATTCTAACTGGTAGAAGTTGCGTAAGCATTTATTCCAAAAATCAATATGTTTCAATGGATTTGGATTTTGTAGAAACATTTTATGCAAAGAGTAAGGAATTAACAAAACGTTTATCTGAAATTGGGTTTTATGAAGAAAATAGATATTTTAAACATCCTGATACAGATTACATTGTAGAATTTCCATCTGGACCCCTCGCAATAGGCAATGAACCTGTCAAAGATATCATTACTCTTCATTTTGAAACCGGTGAATTAAAAATAATTTCTCCGACTGAATGTGTAAAAGATCGTTTAGCTGCATTTTATTTTTGGGATGATAGACAATGTCTGGATCAAGCTGTATTGGTTGCAAAAATGAATGATATTGATTTTAATGAAATTGAGCGTTGGTCTAAAAAAGAAGATGAAGAAGAAAAATTTAAGAAATTCCTCAAAGAATTAGGAACTTGATTCTTCTCAGCTTGAACTCCAGCTCGAACAAATTCGGATTGACCTAAACATTCGGTCATATGACCTAAAATATAGGTTATTAAATTTTTTGGTCTAATGGTCGAAAATTGGTTGCTATTTTGACAAAATTTCACCGATTATTT
>CAYWJN010000012.1:0-43727 GCA_964457455.1 uncultured Candidatus Cloacimonadota bacterium | reverse complement strand
GTTTATGCAAACTCACAATTTGTAGAAGAAACAATAATTTCTTATCCATCAACTCCATTTGTTGGTGTTGTAAATTTTTCTGATGGTGAGAGTGATGCAGAAATTAATGGATTTACAATTCAAGGTGGTTACATTGGTGTAAATATAACTAATTGTGATTCTCCTAAAATCCAAAATTGTAAAATACAGAATAATGACCATGGAATTTTTGTGCGATTGTATAACTATACATATTCTTCTACACCTGAAATCTGTAATAATGAGATTTCATTCAATGAAACTGGAATTAAGTGTTTTGATGATACACATCCAAATATTTACTCTAATGTAATCAAAAATTGTAACATTGGTATTTACGGATATGGTATTGATGTCGATAGGATGTCTTTTCCTACTATTTATGGTAATGAAATTTTTGATAATAACTATGGTATTAGAATGTGGTATTCACACGTATATATTACAGGCTGTGTTATTTATGATAATAATGTAGGCATAGATAACTCAATAATAATGCCACTGCCACAACCTTTTCCTCTTTTAGTTATTTCTACTTGCCTTATCTATGACAATATAGACTATGGAATCAAAATAAGTGATAGAACAACTATTGACAAAACCACAATAACCCAAAATACAACTGGAGTATGTTTTCTTTCCGCAATCCCTTTATGGTATGAAATCATTAATAGCATATTATGGGATAATACTTCTACATTTTGGGGCTATAATTCTAATTATGTAACAGTTACATATTCAGATTTACCTGAATTAGTTGGCAATAACAACATTCATGTTGACCCGCTTTTTGATAATCCTGGTAATAGCGAATTTACGTTAGAATGGTCCTCAACCGAAAAATCCCCCTGCATAGACGCTGGTAATCCAGATCATCAATATGCTGACCCGGATGGAACTAAAGCAGACATGGGCGCATTTTACTATCCACATGAAGTAAAAACCTATGATTTTCCTAATGCAAATACAGATAGAGGTTGGAAATGGCTGTGCTATGATATACTCGATAGAACCGTTGATCCATACAATATTGCTGAGAACATGCTCGACCCAATAAAAGATCCAAGTATTTTTGAGCATGCTGACTGTAAAACTCTTGGTACAGTTAACGAATATATAGAAATTGATTATGATCCTGAACCTCCTCCTGGTCAATGGACAAATGGAGACCATGTCTTTACTAGTCCACAAGGATATAAGTTCCAAACCCTTGAACAATGTTGGCTTGCAATCCCCGGATTCAGATGTGAATCAACAACAACCTTTCCTATCTTAGGTCGTGATGAACCAAACTGGATCGGTTATTTCCTGGAAGAAACCCAGCATGTATATGATGCTTTTTACGGTTACCTTGATAACATCTATAAAATACAGGCACAGCAATGGTCAGTTGAAAATGAAAACGGTTGGCCAGATGTGCCCTATACTCTAAGTCCCGGAGATATGGTAGTAGTATGGTGTCGAGATGATATACTGAATTTTTCCTGGGTAAATGATACACCAAGAGAAGCATTCAATGTAGAAAAAGCTCAAAATTTCACATTTTCAGAGGAGGCTGATTATATCCCGATCTATATGCAGCTAAACCCGGAAGACCTGCCAACTGAGATCGGTGCTTTGATAGACGGAGAGTGCCAGGGTGCAACAGTGGTTCAGGATACTTCTGCTCAAATCTGTGCATATATCCTGGGAAGTCAGGGTAATATGGAATTTGAATTCTATTATGGTGGACGCTCAGAGAACAAAGTTATAAGAGAATACAATATTTACGATCCGAAAACATCTCACACAGAGAAAGGATCTATCAAAGTCGATAATAACAGGGGATCCTATTATGTATCCTTTAAAAACGAACCGGAAAGCACTCCTGCACCTGTCAAACTGGAAGCTTCTAATTATCCAAATCCTTTCAATCCTGTAACCACCATTGCCTACAGTTTACCTGAAGACTCTCAGATTTCGATTTCGATCTTTAACATCAAGGGACAGGAAGTGAAAGAACTTACGAGCGGCATTCAACCTGCAGGAAATTACAACATAACCTGGAATGGCAAAGATGAAAGCGGTAAAGATGTTACATCAGGTATCTATTTCTACAAATTGAAAACCAACGGAAAAGAACTGACACGTAAAATGTTGATGTTGAAATAACCTTCCGTTTTGTCTCCCTTTGTAAGGGAGAATTGAAGAGGGTTTTTTGTGAACTCGACTCGGGTTTATAAAACTCGAGTCGGGTTCAATATTGGTAAACCATGAAAATAAAAAGATGGATACCCGATCGTAGTCGGGTATGCCAGATGTGTTAGAATTGTCATTCCCAAATCCGATTGGGAATCCATGAACTTTATTAGATTCCCGCTTTCGCGGGAATGACAGAAGGTTGGAGAAAAGATGAAAGATAATATTAGATTATTCTTTATTGTTTGCTGTTGTTCGTTTTGTTCGTTGCTAAACAGTACCACCTGGATAATCGACCAATCCGGAGGTGGCAACTTCACCACTATTCAGGAAGGCATCGATGCATCAGTTGATAGCGATACTGTACTCGTCAATCCCGGCACTTATTTTGAAAATATCATCTACAATGGCAAAAATATCACAGTAGCCAGCCTGGAAATGACAACGGGTAACGAAGCTTATATCGATTCCACTATAATAGATGGTCAACAACAGGAAGTCTGCGTCCGAGTTATAAACCATGAAACAAGTGCAAGAATTCAGGGTTTTACAATCACAAATGGTAAAGGCACTCCCGTTAATTATGAAGTAGGTGGTGGAATATTAGTTGAAGGTCCTTATGCTGATCCGGTTTTTTTTGATATTACAAATTGCATAATCACAGAAAATCATGCCAGCGGTGGAGCAGGAATATATCTTGAAAACGGTATTATTAATTTGTCCGGTACTTCGATTAGAAATAATTATGCTTATTCTTGTGCAGGTGGAATTTATATATATGATTATTCGGGTATAACATTCAGTAGTTCAAACTTATGCAGTATTTATGACAATTATGCAGCATTAGGGTGTGACCTGTATCTTTACAGTCTTCATATTCCTAATATCGATGTTATTGTTGATACATTCACTGTGCAAAATCCTTCTCGCTATTTTGCTCAATATAAATGTCTTGGTAATAATAATCCTTATACTTTCAATATACAGCATCACAGCCTGGAACTGGTTAACCATGATATCTATATTGCACCAGATGGAGATGATACAAACTCAGGTCTAACTCCGAATGAACCAATGAAAACAATCAACCTGGCAATACGAAAAATAGAACCAGACAGTATATTTCCAAAAACAGTTCATCTTGCAGAGGGTGTTTATATAGAAAATCGAAATTTTTATCAGTTTCCTATCGGCAGTAAATCGTACGTTAATATAGTAGGAGAGAATGAATCCACTACAATAATCGATGGAGAAAATAATTATTTTTTTAAATATATTTTTATTGATTATGGGAAAGAAAACATTATTGTAAAAAATATTACATTACAGAATATCCACTGCACTTGGGGTGCTATTGGATTTACATATTGCAACAATATTGTTTTAGAGAACATAACATTGAGGTATGCTCTATCTGATCAATATGGAGTAATCCATGGATCTACAGCCTGCGAAAATGTTAAAATGATAAATGTCAAGGTTCTAAACACCACATCGAATCGAGCTTATGCAGGAGTATCGATTTATGCTAAAACCAAGTTTGAAGTATATAATAGCTTATTCCGAAATAACTCTATTGAAGGATTTTATGCTCATCACTCCGGTTTATTTGTAAGTTGTGATGGAGATGTAATTGTTGAAAATTGTGTATTTGATAATAATAGTGTAATCAATATGGCTGATACTACCGGAACCAGTGCTTTTTGTCAGGGACCTCATAATGGTGAAACGGGAGAAGTTTTTATTACAAATTCTGTATTTAGTAATAATGAAGCATATTTAATTCACTGCACAGTTACTTGTAATTCTTTAGAAAATATAACAATTGCCAATTGTACATTCGTAGATAATTCAAGTTTTTATTGTTTAGCAGTTGTAGGAGAAGTTCTTATTTCAAATACAATTATGAGAAATAATAGTACCTATGAAATTTTTATTCCTGATTTTACTTGGTTAGGTATTATTACAACGTTAAATGTTGAACATAGTAATATCCAAAATGGACAAAACGCAATATTAAATGTGAACAATGCCAATATTGTAAATTGGTTAGAGGGAAATATTGACGAAGAACCTTTGTTTTTCGGAACCTTAGAACATCCTTGTCAACTTTCACCATTTTCCCCCTGCGTGGATGCTGGCACAACGGATACAACCGGTCTATATTTACCTCCCTGGGATTTACTTCATAACTATCGTGTCTGGGATGGAGATAATAACGGGACTGCAATTATTGATATGGGCTGTTATGAGTTCGGAGCGGAACAATATGTAGGAGTGGAAAATATTCAATCTTCAATATTCAATATTCAATTATCTAATTATCCAAATCCTTTTAACCCTACAACAACAATCAAATTCAACCTTCCCGAATCAGGAGAGGTAAAATTAGTTATCTACAACATCAAAGGACAGAAAGTGCGGGAATTGAAAATTGAAAATTTAAAATTGAAAATTAACGAAGTTGTTTGGGACGGAACAGATGAGAATAACCAACCAGTCTCTTCAGGAATCTATCTCTATAAATTGCAATTGAATGATAAAACATTGGCTGCCCGGAAATGTTTGTTGCTGAAATGATTTTAAACTTTGCGAAATTTCTATCATAAGAACTTACTTAAAGATAAATTTCGCAAAGTTACCTGATTTACAGGTTCAACCAATTAACTAAAAAAAGTCCGCCTTCGTTAAAACTACGGCGTGACAAGGAGGAAAGATGAAAAAAAGTATTTTATTTTTAGTATTTTTTCTTTTTTCTTTTTCGCTATTTTCACAAGTTCCAAATTACGAGTTCATCGTTGAACCAACAGAATTGATGGAAACATGGTATGATTATATGCCGGGAAGTTACAACAGTATTCCCATTCGTATTCAACCGGAAACTTCCCAACCTTATGGTTTTCCTGCAGGAGGAGTTTACATTGTTTTTCATGCTCAGGAAACTGCAACTGCAGAAAGAAAAGTTTATTACAGCTATCTCGATTCGGAGGGAAATCTTGTTTCAACCAGTTTAATCAGCACAAACGATGTTCGTCAGGGTTATTCGGGAGTGGATATTGATCCTATTTCCTGTGACCCAATAGCAACCTGGCATGCAGGGGTAGAACCGGATGGTTCTTTTGACTGCCTTTTATCAACGGATTTATTTCATGAATATGGTTCACCTGCTCATTGGACTGATGAATTTATAGTAATAGACAATCCCGAAGTTGGTTTTCCTTTAACAGGTTTTGATGATGACGAATTCATCTGGCCAGCTGTACACATATCAGGTTCTTCTCCTCTTGGTGGTGATTACAGACGGGTTTATGTGACCGCTAATAATTTTTCTTCACAGCCTCCTTCTTATATGCAGTGTCAAAATGTTATCATAGGTTATGCAGATATTCTTTCATCAGATTTATTGGATTTATCTTCAGCAGAGTGGAATTATAGAACCATAGAACAAATGAATGCCTGGAATACTGTGCCACCATATATTCGTGCTTTCAAAAGTTGTGCTGTCTTTGATAATATTGTTGTCTATGCAGGATATCTAACCGACTATGATAATAATGTATGTGATGTTTTTATTTTTGTAAATGAAAACTACGGAGAAGGTCCATTTGAATATTATTCGGAAAGTTACTTTTTCCCACAATGGTGTCCTTTCACACCACCGGTTGAAATGCGACATGAAATTATGTTTTCCAATCATATGAACGTTATTATCAAAGATGGCGGTTCTAAAACCACCTGGACAGGTGCAATGGGAATAACTATTGATGCTGGAACAGGTCCCGGGTATTATTATCCTGCCTGGTGTATGATTTATCCAAAAGAATTCGTATTTGATCTGAATACGCATGAATTTAGCTTTAAAGACCTTTATATCGAAGGTGCAAACCCGGATGACAATATTCCCATGTGTCCCTGGGATTTAAATGAAGATGGAATTGTGGATTCTTTTAGTGTAACCAGTGAACCTTTGTGGGTGAAAAATTGGCCTATTTATTATCCTGATGGAAATGCTGCTTTCAATGAAAATTACTTCAAAACTGCTCAAAACGAAAATTGGATGGTCTCTGTTTGGTCGGATGGAACTAAAGCAGCCAGATTCTTTCATGGAAACAGTGCTTTTGCTGCCTGGGAAGCCACTCCGGAAATTGCCATTATTATCTCTGCGGATAATGGACAGACCTGGTCCCAACCAATATTATTAAATGCAAATGAAACTCCTGAGATGGCAGAGCAGATTCCTTGTTATGTATATCCTGGAGATGTAATTGAAATTATCAGCAATACCCCTGGCAATTATCATGGCAAAGTTCATTTATTCTATCTTGATGACAATGATTTTGGATCTTATATTCAGGGTAATGGTTTGAATAATGGTGGTCTCTTAACGTATGCATCTTTGGATATTGAGTTCCCGGATGCCTGGGGTGTATCAACCGAAAATGAGGAAATTCCTCAACCGCAACTTACAATGTTCAATTATCCCAATCCCTTCAATCCATCCACAACTATTTCTTTCAATCTCACAGCAGAGAACGCAGAGCACGCAGAGATTGAAATTTATAATATCAAAGGTCAAAAAGTGAAGACTTTAGAGTGTGGAGAGTCTCTCTCCACAATAGCCGACGGAGTCGGCTACTCCATAATGTGGGATGGGACAGATACGAACAACCAGCCGGTTGGAAGCGGAGTATATCTCTATAAATTGAAAGTAAATGACAAAACAGTGGCTGCTAGGAAATGTATATTGCTGAAGTAATAAAGTAAAAGCATTAAAAGAAATATCAAAATTTAATATACATCAGAACCTGTTTTTCATTTGACAAATATTCTTAAGTTCAGTTTTAAAAAACCAAAAAAAATAACAGGAGCTAAAATTTATGAAGTATAAAGTTGGAGTTTGCCAGTTTAAACCAAAACTTCTGGATATGGAATTTAATCTGAAAAAAATAGAAAATATCTTAAAAGATGTTAAAGCAGATTTAGTAATTCTTCCGGAACTTGTCACTTCCGGCTATATTTTTTGTGAGAAAAAAGAGGTTCAATCTATGGCAGAAAAAGCAGAAGATGGACCGACTTCAAAACTTTTCCGTAAGTTATCCAAAAAGAATAATACAAGTTATGTGGTTGGATTTGTAGAAGAGGAAAATAACAAATTTTATAACTCTGCAATGCTCGTAAATCCGGATGGAGAGATTTTTGTATATCGTAAGATTCAACTTTTTTTTGAGGAAAAATTCTTTTTTGAATATGGAGATTTTGGATTTAATGTATTTAAAGCTAAGAAAGGTGTGAGAGTTGGTTTGATGATTTGTTTTGATTGGATTTATCCTGAAGCTGCCAGAGCTTTGGCTTTAAAGGGAGCTCAGATCATAGCACATCCTTCTAACCTGGTTCTGCCCTGGTGTCAGCAGGCAATGATAACTCGTTCTATTGAAAACCAGGTTTTCACAATTACGGCAAACAGAATTGGAAAAGAAATAAACAGAGATAAAGAACTAATTTTCACAGGACACAGCCAAGTTGTTTCATCTAAAGGTGAGATCATAAAAAGACTTTCTGAAAATGAGGAAACTGTCTTCATTACAGAAATCGAGCCCGAACTGGCAGATGATAAGAAAGTCACAATTCATAATGATGTTTTGAAAGATAGAATGACGGAATATTATTTATAAAAAAAATTTCCCTTTCAATTTCTTCTTGCTTTTCTTATGTTCCTTCTCTTTGGAATATCTTTTATATTTTCATCAAAAAGAGAAGGACAGCAGGATGAGTTTAATCACTCGTTCCCCAAACCCTCTTTGGAATGCTAAATATATTTCTATTTCCCGAACATTCTTATTTTTAAACAGAAGATTATTCTCCGCAAAATATAATCTACCAAAATTCCCATAAAACCCATAACAACAATGTATATAACCATCTCTTTGTACTTGAGGAGATAACGAAAATCCAGTAACCGAAATCCAAGTCCTTTATTAACTCCCAGCATTTCAGCAGCAATAATCACAGACCAGCCCAGACCCCAGATAATCCTGAATAGATTCAATAGGTTGATGAGAGTTAATGGAAGTTCGATATATTTCCAGAGTTGGAATTGGCTGGCACCGGAAACTTTTGCTTCATCGATGTATTCATGATGGATATTGGCAAAATTATCGGAAGCTGCAATTAAAGTGGGAAAAAATAAAGTAATAAACATAATAAAAGCAACCGGAGCTTCTCCCAATCCAAACCAGAGAATTGCAAAAGGCAGCCAGGCAAAAGGAGATATATGTCGGATGAAATTTATGGAAGGCAGGAAAATTTTATTTAATAATTTATGATGATATAAAATATATCCGATGCAGATTCCAAAAATCCAGGATATTACTGCTGTGATGCTGACTCTTAGAAAAGAAAAAAGTATATCATTAAATAATGTTTTGATTTGCAGATTTATTTTCCATAACTTATTGGTTTGAATGCCGATAGATAAACCTAATAAGATGAAAAGAAGAATAACGAGCAATATGCCAAGAACATCGAATTTATTCAATTTTGAAGTAAACATTTTTTACCTTGTTTTCAATGTAATTTTTTTCAATCATTTTATCGATCGCTTTCCTCTCGAATGCTTGATACTCTTCATCGAGGTTAATTAAATATTTTGTATGTTTTAAGGATTTTATTGAATTTTCAGGTGAAAGAGAAAAAAATGTACAAGCTGTTTTGATTGCCGTTTCCGGAGTTTTTTCCATTTCAGATATGCTTTTTCTTAATCCTGTTAGGAATTTTTTTATTAAGGACAGTTTGGTTTGGAGAGCAATTTCTGTGGCAGCAATATCACAACATGGATGAAGAGGAAAATCATCGCTATACCAATAGATTATTTTGAAATTATCATCGAATTTGAATATGGAAGGAACATAAAAACTTAGAGCATCCACTTCTCCAACTTGGAGAGCAGCAGCCATATCCATTGGCGTCCTGAAATAAACCAACTCCATCTCAATGTTATTATCTTCTACGAACATTTCAGCAAATACATCTAAAGTTGACGCTCTTAAAACTCCAATTTTTTTTCCATTCAGCTCATTGATATTTTTGATCTGTTTATTGCAGATTATGCCGTCACTTTCACGTTCAAAAAAGGATATGATTTTTACTTTTTTACCTTTTGAAATATCCGTCCAAATATATGTGAAAGGCATTATTGCCACATCGATTTTTTCAGAAACCAGAGCTTCGTTCGTTTCCCAGCCGGAAGAGAAATATTTGATAATATAATCTTGATGGTTTAATGTTCCGATTTCCAATCCAAAATCAAAAGGAAGATGATTTAATGAAGGTTTGATCAAACCTACAATTAATTTATCTTCTTTCTTTGAACTGCAACTGAAAAGAAAAATCATCAATAATATTAATGGCATTATTTTTTTCATGAATCCTCCAATTTTCAAACTTACCAAAATTATTCTGCAAAATGAAAAAAGTCTGTCTTTCTGAGGAAATCTTCAAAGTAGATTCTTACGAGGAATCTCATTATAAGTGGAGATCCTTCGATGGAAAAGCAGGCAGAATATCTCAGGATGACATAAACACTCTATTTTGCAGAACTCATCAAATTTACCAGGTTTAATAAAAACACAAAAAACCACCCCGCTTTAAACAGTCAGGGTGGCTTTTAAAAAAACCTAGTGCTTAACTGTACTTCTTAAATTTAGCTTAATTCAGCAAATGTTTTCTTGATTATTTCAATACATTCCATTAGTTGTTTTTCTGTGATAACAAGTGGAGGAGCGAACCTAATAATATGCTCATGTGTGGGTTTTGCCAGAAGTCCGTTTTCTTTGAGTCTCACGCACACATCCCAGGCTTGTATGCCATTCATTGGTTTGATGACAACAGCATTGAGGAGACCTTTACCTCGAATTTTTTCGATAAAAGGTGAATCGATTTTAGCCAACTCTTCACGGAAAATTTCACCAAGTCTTTCTGCTTTTTCAGTTAAATTTTCTTCTTTTACAATTTCCAAAGCAGCTTTTGCCACAGTGCAGGCAAGCGGAAATCCACCAAATGTTGAGCCGTGTTCTCCAGGCTTGATAACCATCATGATTTCTTTGGAAGAAAGTACAGCAGAAACAGGAAGAACTCCTCCGGAAATAGCTTTACCCAGAATCACGATATCCGGTTTGATACCTGAAAATTCACTACAGAGAAGTTTACCGGTTCTGGCAATTCCGGTTTGAACTTCATCTGCAACCAGAAGTACATTATATTTCTTACAGATGTCATAACATTTTTTTAAATAATCATCATCAGGTACATTTACACCTGCTTCTCCCTGAATTGGTTCAACCAGAAAAGCACAAACATTTTTGCCATGTTCATTCATTACATTTTCCAAAGCTTCAGGATTATTGTATGGTATTTTAATGATTCCCGGAAGGAAAGGTCCAAAGTTTTTGTATGCCAAAGGATCGGTAGAAGCGGAAATAATGGCAATGGTTCTACCATGAAAATTTTCTTCAGCAACTACGATGATTGCTTCATTTTCCGAAATTCCTTTCTTTTCATATCCCCATTTGCGTGAAATTTTCATAGCAGTTTCCACTGCTTCCGCACCTGTATTCATAGGAAGAACCATTTCATAGTCGAAATATTCTGTGATATATTTTTCATATTCTCCCAATTTATTATTGAAAAATGCACGCGAAGTTAAAGTTAAGGTTTTAGCCTGTTCAATAAGAGCATTTACGATTTTTGGATGACAATGCCCCTGATTCACAGCAGAATATGCGGAGAGAAAATCGTAATATTCATTTCCTTCCGGATCCCAGACTTTTGCACCTTTACCTTTGGCAATTACTACTGGAAGCGGATGATAATTGTGAGCACCAAATGTTTCTTCAAGTTGCATCGCTTCTTCTGTTCCGATGTTTCCAAATACTAATTTTTCACTCATCTTTTCCTCTATTTTCTTGATTATTTTTTGAATCCTTTTCTTTTTTTGGACTGCGAATGTCAAACGATTTCTAAAATTATTTAGCTACGAAGAACGCGAATGAACACAAAGAAAAAATAATTATCAAATAGCAACTGCATTAACACAACCTTGAAAAGGTTTAAAAGGATTTTCTTCCTGCTAAACCTTTTCCACGGTTTCCAAAATATATTCCAACCATTGAAAAAGTCTACTTGATGGAATTCATCTTATTGTAAAATTTTTCAAGGTAAATAAGACTTCTTTCACTGAATTCCCAGTCCATTCTCTCAGTGCTTATCCATAAGCCAATCCTGATTTGACGATTTGCTTGACACAATAATTCTGGGTTTTTTATCTAACCCAAAAATTAAAAGAAAAAATATGAAAGCAGATTGGAAGAATACAGCAGTAATCGTGCCAATATACAATTCATCAAAGTATTTGAAAGAATTGTTTAAAAGGATTTTCGAATATTTTCCTGCTGAAAGCGTGTATGCAATTAATGATGCATCAACAGATGATTCTGCTAAAATTTGTGAAACATCAGGTGTGAATTTGATAAATATCCCGATAAATAAAGGCAAAGGAAATGCTCTTAATATCGGTTTTAAGGAAGCAATTACAGATGGATTTAAATTCGCATTTTCAATTGACAGCGACCTGCAACATAAACCGGAAGATTTTCCTGGATTTTTGG
Organism: uncultured Candidatus Cloacimonadota bacterium; assembly: GCA_964457455.1. Taxonomy (GTDB): domain Bacteria; phylum Cloacimonadota; class Cloacimonadia; order Cloacimonadales; family TCS61; genus JABMPU01. Next base: position 31,869 of record CAYWJN010000012.1, on the reverse strand, counting down.
AGAAACAAAATGAAGATGAGATAGATTTATTAATTGGACGAAGGATTATATCAAATACAAAAATGCCTTTTATGCGAGTTTGCAGTAACTTGATAACAAGCAAAATAGTTTCAATTTTCACCAAACGGAAAATCTTGGATTCTCAATGTGGATTCAGATTGTATAATTTGGATTCAATTAAAGATTTCAAATTTAGAACAAAACGTTATCAATTTGAAACTGAAGTTATTCTGAAGCTGGCAAAAGCTGGCGGAAAGACGGGATTCATCGATATTGAGACTATTTATGATGGACAGAAAAGTTATATTTCTCATTTGAGAGATATTATGAATTTTATTAAAATAATTATCTACGAAATTTTTCATTGTAGTATAAAATAACGTATAAGAAGTTATAAGATAAAGATGATTAGCCACGAAGTTCACAAAGAAATATGAAGATAAATAAAGAATACACTTAGCGTTACTTCGTGTTCTTTGTAGCTAATAGGAGATAGAATGAGAATTTTACTTACAAATGATGATGGAATAGATGCACCCGGAATAAATATTTTAGCTGATGTGCTTAAGGAAAACGGACACGAAATAATAATGGTTGCTCCGGATCAAGAGCAGAGTGCAACCTCACATTCAATCACACTTCATCAGCCTTTGAGGATTTGGGAAAGAGATTATAACCGGTATGCAGTTACCGGCAGTCCGGCAGATTGTGTGATATTAGCGGAAAAAGTTATCTTGAAACATCCGATCGATCTGGTGATATCCGGGATAAATGGCGGACAAAACATGGGTGAAGACGTCCTTTATTCCGGTACTGTAGCTGCTGCATTGGAAGCGATGTTTCTTGGTTTTAAATCTATTTCTTTATCGCTTGCTTCTAAGGTGGAACAGAAATTTGAAACTGCTGCTTTCTTTATGAATAAAATGCTGAAAAAAGGTATTCATGAATTGATCGGAGAAAAGGAAGTTTTTAATATTAATGTTCCCAATGTGGAAATTTCTGAAATCAAGGATTTTAAAATAACTCGAACCGGTCATCGTAAATATCAGGATTTTGTGAAAGAGCAAAAAGATCCCAGAGGAAGAAAAATCTATTGGATTGGCGGCGCTGTTCCTTTGTGGTCAAAAATCGGAAATACTGATTTCAAGGCAATTTCACAGAATTATATTTCTATCACACCAATTTATCCAAATTTTACAAAAAAAGAATCTTTTGATAAAATCGAAAACTGGATTGATAAATTTAGCCACGAAGGACGCTAAGAGACACTAATGTTAGAAGAGTTCTTTTGTTAGAATTTTATATCAGTGATTCTTCGTGAACTTAGCAGCTAAAAAAGGAAAAAATGAAATTTAATGACCAACGAAAAGTAATGGTTCGTTCCCAGATTGAGGCTCGCGGGATTCATACGAAAAAGATATTGGATGTTTTCTTAAAAGTAAAACGTCATCTATTTGTTCCTATAGAAAACAGGCATTTGTCGCACAATGATTCTCCGTTGAGTATTGGGAAAGGACAGACAATCTCACAACCTTACATCGTTGCCTTGATGATGGATCTTATTAATATTCAGCCCGAAGATAAAGTTTTGGAGATTGGAACCGGTTCGGGATACCAAACTGCTCTTTTAGCAGAGCTTGCTTTACAAGTTTATACAGTTGAAAGAATCGGTATCCTATCTGAAGAAGCAAAGCGAATTCTAACAGAAATGGGATACGAGAATATTTTTTTTAAAATCGGTGATGGTTCACAAGGGTGGAAAAAAGGATATCCCCAATGTAATGAATTTAACAAGATAATTGTCTCTGCTGCAGCACCTGAAATTCCGAGAAGTCTGCTTAAACAACTTTGTGTTGGAGGAATGCTGATAATCCCAACAGGAAACAGGTTTTATCAGGAATTATTAGTGGTAGAAAGAGAAGAGAAAGGGTATATTCAGAAAAATCATGGCGGGTGTGCATTTGTTCCGCTAATTGGTAAAGAAGGATGGAAATTTTGAAAAAGACAATTGTAGATTTTATTAAAGGTTTTTTTATTGGAATTGCAAATATTATTCCCGGTATCAGTGGGGGAACTTTTGCTTTGATTTTGGGAATATATGAGCGTCTTATCAATGCGATAGCAAATATTGATAAGGATTTTGTCTCAGGATTGGCTGGTATATTCAAAGAAGGATTGAAATCATTAAAATTCAGAAAAGCATTACGGAAGATCGATTTTTATTTTCTGCTGAGAATTTGTATTGGAGCTGGAATTTCAATAGTAATTCTTTCAAAAGTAATAAAATATTTTCTGGTAAGTCAGCACGATCCGACTTATTCATTCTTTATTGGATTGATTATCCCTTCAATCATTATACCTTATAGAATGATGCAGAGAAAGGGTTTTAGAGAAGTTGTTTGTTTTTTGTTGGCTATCATTTTCCTTGTCTCTATTTCAGTAGGTTTCGGTGAATTGAAAGACAGAAAACTGGAGATTAAAGAATCCACAACTACACTTCATTCTGAGCTGATTGAACATACACCTCAGCATCTTATCTTCGTAGCATTTTCCGGTGCTCTGGCAATTTCCGCAATGATTCTTCCCGGCATTAGCGGCTCGTTTATTTTGTTAATAATGGGTGAATATGAAAATGTCTTAACTGCTATAAATACGAGAGATTATCTGTTTCTGGCTATCTTTGCATTTGGTATGTTGTGCGGTATTATTTTCTTTACCAAATTATTGAAATTACTACTGAAAAAATATCATTCACAAACAATTGCTTTCCTTATAGGACTCATGATTGCAAGCATTTACAGCCTTTATCCATTTAAAAAAATGATTGAAATTAATGGGAATTTATTTCATAGTTCACATAATATCTTGCCAGTTATTAATTCGAATTTCTGGATTTCGGTAATTTCTTTTTTTGTAGGTTTTATGATTGTTTACGGTTTTAATTTGATAGAACAAAAATTTAAAAAATAATTGCATCCACTCTTTCCTGAGCTTCCGCTTAGGAAAGCAATAATTGACGAAGTTTCTACTTCGCAATGGAAGCAGAAGCTCTCGAGGTTAGTGCATTACGAAGCAAAAGCTTCATAATGAGATAGTAAAAAAGGGGAAACATGAAAAAATTATTAGTTATTTTTTGTGTATTTATTTTCAGCATATCTCTTATCGCAATCGAAGTCTCAGGAAATCAATTCGGGATTTGGTCTCCGGATAATAATCCCTATAATATCGTAGGTGACATAACTGTTCCAACTGGAGAAACATTGGAAATAGAGGCAGGTGTGGAAGTAATTGCAGTGGGGAATTATAAGATTACTGCAATGGGAAATATCTTAGCCAGCGGGACACAAAATGATACAATTCGATTTTATGGAAATGGAGGTGTGAATTGGGGAGGACTTCGTCTTGAAGATGAAACGAACGAAAGTCATTTTTATTATTGTCGCATTTCCAATACTGATGATATGAATAATTATCCAATCCAATCAATAAATAGTCCAATATTTATCAATCATTCATTTTTTGATGACCATCAAAGTGGAGTTTCATTTTTTGCTCTATCGTCGGACGATCCTTCTTATATGGAGATAAAGAATTCCAAAATTAGCAATGTTCAAAAAAGCGGAATCACAATTACGGATAATTCCAATGTTCTCATCGATTCTTGTGAAGTAACTCAATGCGGTTTGGGCACTCAATTCTATGGAGCTATCCGTCTTTTACTAATGGATAATTCCCATTCCTGCAGTCCGACCATAACTAATAACTATATTCATCATAACAGCAAACAGGGAATCACTTTGGCTAACCTTTATGGTTATGATAATATGGCTCCAACGGTAGAATACAATGAAGCCTCCTACAATTATACCGGTATTTATTTATACAACGGTAAAGGTTATTATAAGTGGAATCATATTCATCATAATTTTGTTGAGAACAATGCTGATTCCGGCGCGGGTGTGATGCTGTATGGGAGTGGAGCGGATGCTGTTTTTACCTTTAATGAGATAAATAATAATTACACCGGATTCTATCTAACGGATGGAGCAACAGCAAACCTGGGAGATCTGGAAAACGCTAGCACAGACGATGATGGTTATAACTGCATTTATGATAACATTTTTTATACAGGAGAAGAGTTTACGGTTTATAATGCCAGTGCTTTGGATATGAAAGCTGAAAATACTGTTTGGGATACAGATCCTCCAATTGATGTTTCCATCATTGACGGTAATGATAATCCAGCTTATGGGATTGTTGACTATGAACCGACTTTATCACCTTATGCTCCTCCGGCATCATTTGGAGTATCAGTAATGGGAAACAACACTGTTTTAATATCAGGTCCCGTTGGAATTGCATATCCTACTCTACCATTATGGTTAGAAGGTTGGAACTTGTATCAAAATGGGGTATTGGTTGGATATTTATTAACCAGTATATTTTATATGTCACCCCCTTTGTCACCAGGTACATATACTTTTGGAGCTACTTATGTTTATGAGGGTTATCATGAATCTACAGGAATTGACACCACAATAATCATTCCTCACATCCTCAATCCTCCCCAAAATGCTGAAGTATCACCTTTAGGTTTGATGACCTGGGAAGAACCTGACCCGGGCAGTACTTCTTCATTATTAAACTATAATGCATATCTTGATGGTGTATTCGTGGGAAATACTGAAGAATTATTCTGGCAATTTACCGGTTTGGTTCAAGGGCAAACATATTTGGCGGAAGTTTCTGCTGTATACGAAGCTGGAGAATCTGAACTTGTTTGGGCAAATTGGATCTGGCCTATTCACAATCCCCCTTCCAATGTAAATTACGAACTCTTTCCCGATCATATTCATCTGACATGGGAACCTCCAGTGGGAAGTAATGTGGATGTATTGGAATATCGGATCTACTCAGACGGAAACCTGGACGGAACAACAACGGAATTGTTTTATGATGTTTACGATCTTGTAAGCGGTCAGACATATAATATTGCATTAACAGCCTTTTATGTTGATGGAATCGAATCGGATCCAATAGAATTTGAAATCACGTTTGTGGGAGCGGAGGATGTTTTAAATCTGGAAACCAAACTTTTTGGGAATCATCCCAATCCTTTCAACCCTGAAACAACTATTTCATTTAGTCTTACCGCAGAGGATGCTGAGAACGCAGAGCTTGTAATTTACAATCTTAAAGGGCAGAAGATTAAGAAATTAGAAATTAGGAATTTGAAATTAGGAATTAATAAGGTTATTTGGGATGGAAGAGATGAGAATGGAAAAGAAGTTTCATCAGGAATATATTTGTATAACTTGAGAACGAATCATCAGTCTTTTACCTGCAAAATGCTTTTAATAAAATGATATCCTATTTAATTTTATTGACATAGTACTCTGCAAATTAGTTTTGGAATTAGCTTACAAAGCAAGAAGGGGAATATATGAGTTTACTCGATAAAGTGAAAGGATTTACGAAAGCTAAAGAAATAATGGCTCTTGGTCATTATCCTTATTTCAGGATTATAGATTCTGAGCAGGATACGGAAGTAATTTGCAATGGCAAACGAATGCTCATGATGGGTTCGAACAGCTACTTGGGACTCACCAATCATCCACGTGTAATAGAAGCTGCCAAGAAGGCAACTGATAAATATGGCACTGGTTGTGCCGGCTCCCGCTTCCTAAATGGAACTCTCGATATTCATATAGAACTGGAAGATAAACTGGCAAAACTGGTTGGAAAGGAAGCTTCTCTGGCTTTTGCTGCTGGTTATATGGCAAATCTGGGTGCAATTTCTGCAATGGTGGAAAGAGGGGAATATATTGTAACAGACAAATTCGATCATGCATCCATTCTTGATGGTTGTATGCTTTCCATGGGAAAAATGGTTCGCTACAATCATAATAATATGAAACATCTTGATACTGTTCTGGAAAAAAAAGTTGCAGGAAAAGGTGCTCTTATAGTTGTTGATGGAATTTTCAGTATGGAAGGAGACATTGCGGATATTCCCAATATCTGTAAATTAGCGAAAAAGCATAAAGTCAGCGTGATGGTGGACGAAGCACATTCTCTGGGAGTTCTTCACAAAACCGGAGCTGGAGCTACAATGGCAGCTGGCTGTACAGATGATGTGGAATTAATTATGGGAACATTCAGTAAATCTCTTGCATCTGTGGGTGGATTCATTGCCGGCAGCAAAGATGTTATCCATTATCTCAAACATTTTGCTCGACCTCTTATCTTCAGTGCCTCGCTGCCACCTGCCTCTGCCGCCGCAGTTTTGGAAGCATGTAAGATTATGAAAGAAGAACCTGAACGTATAGATAAACTCTGGGAAAATACTCATTATATGATGGAAAATTTCAAAGCCATGGGATATAATACAGGTAGTTCCTGTACACCTGTAATTCCTCTTCATGTAGGTGGCATGATGAATGCTTTTAAGATGTGGAAACAGTTGGATGATGAAGGTGTTTTTATCAATCCGGTCGTTCCTCCTGCTGTTCCTCCAAATGATACACTTATCCGAACCAGTTTCATGGCAACACATACTAAAAAACAACTTGATGAAGCACTCGATAAATTTGAAAAAATCGGTAAACTGGTTGGAATAATTTAATAGTTTCCAATCATTTATTTTCAGCGGCAGAAATGCCGCTTTTTTTGTATTTGACATAAATCAATCAAAACAGGAATTTAATTCCAAAAGAATTTTATCAGGAGTCTTTTTATGGCGAAATCTTATGAAGAATTGAAACGATCTCTTGAAAAGAGCGTGGAGAAAACAATCAGCAGATTCTCGGAAAGAAAGGAAAAATTCCTTACTGGCTCAGATAAAGAAGTTAAACGTATTTACACAAAAGAAGATACGAAAAATATCAACTATGAGGAATCTCTCGGTTTTCCGGGAGTTTATCCTTACACACGAGGAGTTCAACCTACGATGTATCGCGGACGTTTATGGACAATGCGTCAATATGCCGGTTTTGGTAATGCACAAGAATCCAATGAAAGATATAAATTCCTGCTTCAAAAAGGACAAACAGGTCTCAGCATTGCTTTTGATCTTCCCACGCAAATGGGTTATGACAGCGATCATCCAATGAGTGAAGGTGAAGTTGGAAAAGTGGGAGTTGCCATAGATTCCCTGGCAGATATGGAAGTTCTTTTTGATGGAATTCCGCTTGATAAAGTTTCCACTTCCATGACGATAAATGCACCTGCTGCTGTGCTTCTCGCAATGTATATTGCAGTTGCGGAAAAACAGGGAGTTTCTGCTGAAAAATTGAGAGGAACGATCCAGAATGATATTCTTAAAGAATACATTGCGCGTGGAACTTATATTTTTCCACCTAAACCTTCCATGAGATTGATCATAGATATCTTTGGATATTGTTCTCGGAATGTTCCTAATTGGAATACGATTTCAATTTCCGGCTATCATATCAGAGAAGCCGGTTCAACGGCTGCTCAGGAAATAGCCTTCACCCTTGCAGATGGAGTAGCATACGTGAAAGCAGCAATTGAGAGCGGCTTGAAAGTAGATGAATTTGCTCCTCGACTTTCCTTTTTCTTCAATGCACATAACGACCTGCTGGAAGAAGTGGCAAAATTTAGAGCTGCAAGATTACTGTGGGCAAGAATTATGAAAGAAAAATTCGATGCTCAAAATCCAAAATCATTAATGCTGCGTTTTCACACTCAAACAGCAGGTTGCACTCTCACAGCTCAACAGCCTGATAACAACATCGTCAGAGTTGCTATTCAAACATTGGCAGCGGTTTTGGGTGGAACACAATCTTTACATACAAATTCCCGTGATGAAGCTCTTGCCCTGCCCACCGAAGATTCCGTTCAAATTGCACTTCGCACTCAGCAGGTTGTAGCTCATGAAAGTGGTATAACAAATACTATCGATCCTTTGGCAGGTTCTTATTATGTGGAATCCCTCACAGATGATCTGGTAAAAGAAGCAAGCGAGATGATCCAAAAAATTGAAGAAATGGGTGGGATGGTTTCTGCCATCGAGAAAGGTTTTGTTCAGCAACAAATTCAAAATAGCGCCTATGATTATCAGAAGTCGATTGAAAGAAAAGAGCGTATCATTGTTGGTGTGAATGAATTCAAAGTAGAAGAAAAGACCAAACCTGAGCTCCTCAAAGTTAATCCGATTATTGGTGAGAATCAAAAAGCAAAATTGAAAAAAATAAAAGATTCCAGAGATAATGAAGTAGTTTATGAGAAATTGGTAGCAATTAAAGAATCTGCTAAATCTGGTGAAAACCTGATGCCTCATATTCTGGAAGCAGTAAAGGAATATGCAACCCTAGGAGAAATTTGTGAAGTTCTGCGAAAAGAATTTGGAGAATATAAGGAGAGTGTGATTTTGTAGCTCACCAGCCGTCGTCAAGACTATGGCTTGGCAAGCGGATTTGCACGGATTAACACGGATTGGATTATTAATGTTTTTTAGAGTAGACTCATAGAATGATTTGATAATTTAAAAAGAGGAAAAATAATGAAGGTAAAATCTATTTTGTTAAGTTTTATTTTGTTTATCTCCCTAAGATTAGTTACTGAACAACATGATAATTTTTTTCATAATTCAGAATTCTACTATTCCATTGATTCTTTTGTTGGATCAGATTATTTTCCTCAGCGTGAAGAGAAAATATTTACTTATTTTGATAATCATTTCTTAAAGATAGGTTGGATTTTCAATCCTTCAAAACATTTACAGATTTAGGCGGAACTCTCTTATTCGGAAGATCTATTTGATAAAAAGGTTAACCTGGAAAGAACAGGATTTTCATATAAAAGAAATAATTTGGAATTAAAATACAAATTCGATAAGATTGGTTTTGGCAAACTTTCAAAAATATTTAATACAAATGTAAATGATGTTTATTTTGATGCACCGATTCTCGGAGAGTATGATTTTGTAGGTTTGGAGTTTTCTTTTTTTTTCAAAGATTTTAAATTTATTTCTCAAATTGGAGGAAATAATTTAAATGCTCCCATCATTGATGTAGCATTAAAACATAGTTCAAGAAAAGGTGAATATACATTTTTCTATCTTTTTGCAGGAAGAGATAATAATTTTAACATAAATATGCATTCGCTCGGATTGGATTTATATCATGATTTCAGCGTTCTTTCTCTTTATGAATCTATAACTTACCAGTATTTACCTTCAGGAACGAGGAATCAACAAAGAGAAAATCTCGTTTCTCTAACCGAACTCATAGTCCAACCTGTGATAAGTTTTGAATTTGGTACAAATTATTTATTTTCAAGATATGATTGGAATCAATTAAAAACTTGGCAAAGTCAATCCTTTATGAATTATGATTACAAAGAGATTTCAATCTATTCCTCATATTTATATAAGAATTGGGAAAATTTCTTTAATAGAACAATCAATCAAATACTATTCTTTAATGTAACTCCTCAGTTCAAAATCGGTTTAAACTCCTCTTATTTCATACCCTCAGAAGGGGATGATTATTATCAAATTGGATTTCAGGTTAATTTTCATGAAGAAAATAATTAATTTTTTATTTATATTATTAATCTCCTGTGAGTTCAATCTTTCTTCAAAAATAGATAAAACTTATATCACAATTACTTTTGATGATCAAGATAACAGTATCTATTTTAATGCTTTACCAATTATGAATGAATTCGGGTTCAAAGCTACAAATGTGATTAACACAGGTCGAATCGGTCTGGAAAATTTACTCGATTGGAACCAGGTTGAAGAACTGGAATTTGAACATAGATGGGAAACCGCTGGACATACATTGCATCATGTAAATTTACCGGATTGCACTCTGGAAGAAGCTGAATATGAAATTGGACAGGATTGGGAAAACCTGGTGAATCATAATTTGAGTCACGAAACATTTGCTTTACCCGGTGGTCATGCAACTCCTCGAGATTTTGAAATCATTTTGAGATATTACCAGAATATCAGGAATAGCCGTGATTTTAAAATGAAATATCCGGTTGATAGAAAATATATCGGCTATTTTTTTTATCAATCTTCTTATACTGCTGAAGATGCAATTGCTCGAATTCAGAGAGGACAATCAAACCGGGAATGCCTGGTTGTATTAGGTTTTCATAAAATAAAAGAAGAAACAGGAAACGCTCCGGATAATTGTAAACCGGATGATTTTAGAATAATTATGGAATATCTCGATTTAAATGGTTTTGAAGTTCTTACAATCAAAGAAGTAGCCGAAAGAATGAGCAACTGAAATAGATATAAATATAAATTCCGTACTTGTTTCTCCTGATATTATAATTTAGGATCCTTGAAAATGTATCTTGAGATTGTGCTTTTAGAAAACTTAGGAAAAGGATTAATATGATTGATATATGTAATTTCATACTACTTCTCATTGTAGCTAACGGTTTGAATATGTGTAGTGTGGGATTTTATTGCACTTATTTTTCAAATTACTATTGATTTACATTATTTGCATAATCTTTCAATTAACGGCGAAACCCACATTACATATAAGTTGTGTTGTATGGCGTTTATCTTCAATCATTCAAATTTTAACATATTTTCAAATGATGCTGTTCTCTTTTTAGTAAGGTCAATATATTCTTGATTTATTTCAAATCCAACAAATTTTCTATCACTTTTTAAAGCGGCAACCGCAGTTGTTCCACTTCCCATAAATGGATCTAAAATAATATCTGTTTTGAAAGAATATAGTTGTATTAATCTGTGTGGTAAATCAATCGGAAATGGTGCGGGATGTCCAACTCTTCTTGCTGATTCAGCATTGAATGTCCAAATTGACTTTGTCAATTCCATAAATTCATCCCTTGAAATTGAATTGTGTTTAGAATCTCTCTCATTTCTCTTTCTATCTCTTTTGTAATCTCCTTTTGAGAAAACTAAAATATATTCATGTATATCTCGTAAAATTGGATTAGAAGCAGACATCCAACTACCCCAAGCGGTTGAAGGACTTGCACTTGCTGCCTTATTCCAAATAATTTCACCACGCATATTAAAGCCAATTTCAATCATCATTTGTGAAATGTAATCTGAAAGCGGAATATAAGGTTTTCTACCAAGATTTGCAACATTTATACAAGCACGACCACCATTCACTAAAACTCTATATGTTTCCGTAAAAACCTTTCTTAACATTTCCAAATACTCGGATAAAGATAAGTCTTCGTCATATTCTTTTGATACATTATAAGGTGGGGAAGTAATCATTAAATGCAATGAATTATCTGGTATCATTGACATATTTTCTGCTGAACCAAATATTACTGAGTTTAATAAATTTTCCGGGAATAAGTTTGTTTCGTTTTTTACTTGTTTATTATTTGATAGTTCTTTGTATAATTTTGAATCATAAAATTTGGTGGAATCGTGATTTATTCTACCATTTGTTCCGAACGAACTTGACTCTGTCCCTGCTTTTCTTTTCTTTACTTTCATTTGAATTTACTTTATAATCTTATAAATATTATTTAAATGATTTATATTATCAGTATAGTATAATTTTGCTTCTGGTATGCCTTTAAATTGTCCGTGTGAGTATCTACATTCAACTCGAAATTTAGTATTATTTGCTCCATTTGCATTTGAAATATCAAATGTTAAATAAACATTTAATTGTGATTTAGGAACTTTTACTTCAATATCTATTAATTTAACATTGCATTCATTATTACTTGGAACTTCATATAAGTGAGGTGCTCCATAACTTTTACCATAATAATAGGGATCATCATATATTTGTAACAATTCTAATATTTCTTTAGTATTTAAATTTAAGTTTTTAATTATGAATTGTTTCAAATTTTCACCTGCTCTTACGGAACAATCTTTTTTTAGTCTTTCATATTCCTTATCATTTTTTTCTAAATTTTCCTTTATCCATTTAGAAACCGTATGCTCAAAAATAAATCCACCTAATGTTGAATTTAAAATAGTTTCATCCATAGTTTTACTAAATCCAATCGTGATTTCTTTATCATTTTTACCAAAAATTAAACATTCTTTACCTTTTTTTATATATGTTCCACGTTTTGAATATTTATAAAGATAATCGTTTATTTTAAAATTTTCACTTATTTTTTTCATCTTAATAAAAGTATAATCAAACCATTTAGTAAACTCTCCAAGAGCAAATTCTCTAAAAACATGAACATGCTTAAATCTTACTTTCGGTTGAACCAAAGCATTCAAATAATCAGAAAACGAAGGATTTTTCAAAATATAACTATCCTCTTTCAACGAAATACCAATATCTCCAATCATAATGTCAAAAGGATATTCTGACTTAACCTTAGCACCTAACCAAATAATATCCCCTTCAAGTTTCAATTTTTCATAAATTAATTTTCCAAGATTTAATCCATTTTGAATAATGTCTTTATGAATAACCATATCAGGCAATTCTTCAATCTTTTGAATTTCTGAATTGCATTCATCAATATTTTTACAATATTTTTTAATAAAATTCAAATATGTTTTGATATCAATAAAATCTTCTGCAAATTTTAATTTATATTTTGCGAGGATGAAGCCTAAAATAACACTCAACTCTCTTAAAATTGTTCTTATATCAGCCATATTATTTATTGCCTTTCTAGTCTGTTAATGTTAGCACTAATGCAAAATAGTTTCGCATATCAATTGCATATACGCAATATGTTGTTTAAAATACCTAATGGGCATATTATGCTAACATTTGATTCTGTTATTTTTCTTTATTTTCAAAACAAAATCGACTTCCATTTCCTTTCCTTATATTACAAAAGTGAAAAGATGAGAATTATAAATCTTCGTCAAGGCATTTATTTTTTCTGTAATGAGAAAGAATAAAAAACCTTGAAAAGGTCTCTTTCAACGAAATCTCTCAAATTGACCCTTTCAAGGTTGGAACGTAAGATATCGGATTATCTACCCTGAAAGCATTAAGCAGGGAGAAATATTGAAAGAAACGTTTTCAGGATTTTTCTTTTCAGTTTTTTTCATTTTCATTATTTCATGGTTCAGTTTGTCGTCTATAACCAAAAGTTACTTAGTCGTTTTTCCTTCCATGCTCGTGAAAAAGCTGTCGCGGGGCTCCCATAGCTCGATTTTATTCCCTTCAGTGTCCATGATATGAACAAACTTTCCATATTCAAACTCTTCAATTTCGTCCACTATGGTTACGCTATTTTCCCTTAGGTTCTTGACCAACCCTTCAATGTTCTGCACTCTGTAATTAATCATGAACTCTTTTTCAGATGGCTTGAAATATTCTGTTCCTTCTTCAAATGGGCTCCATCTTAGATAATTGACTTCCTCTGGTCTGTTCGCATTTCTGAATTCGAATGGTGAACCGTAGTCATCTATTGCCAATCCTAAGTTTTTACCATACCATTCTCTTATTTCTTGTGGATTCTTCGAATGGAAGAATATCCCACCTATTCCAGTAACTTTTGGTATCGTGCCGTTCATAACTGTTCCTTGCTCTATGGGATTATCTTTATTGGAATGGGTTTTAATATTGCAGCTTATTATTAAAAACAACAGAAGTAGAATTTTAGTCAATTTTTTCATTTTTTTCTGAATACCCCTGTAAAACTAATTCATTCTCAGCTTCTTGTAAATATCTCATTTCCTTTCCTTTTTTACAAAAGTGAAAAGATGAAAATTATAAATCTTCGTCAAGGCATCCAATAGTTGTTCTACACTTGCACTAATTTCGATAGTTTTTAAAACTTTTAGGTCATTATTCATTTTGCAAAAATTCATTTGGTTGCGGCAATTTCATTTAATTTAATCACTGTTTTCCAGTTTCTTGTTGTTGCTGTAATTTTCAACTTACTTTCAAAAAATTTGTTTGTTAGTTTTGAGTCACTATACTTTCCTGAACAGTAGATAAATACATTATTCCCTATAATTTTAAATTTATCTGACGGAAAGTCTGTGTTCTTTAGTTTTTCAAGTTTTTCCAAAGATGGAATATCTGCCAAAAAAGTTAGGTGAAGCCTTTCAATGTCAACTTCTTGTTTTTTGAAAAAAGGATTAATAGCAAGTGTATTTTCAATTTCTTGAACGGTTCTAACAATTACAGGTACATCAAAATCATAAGCTTTATTAATTGCTTGCTCTATTCTCTGACCAAGCTCTTTTTGATCTTCTTTTTTGTTTGAATCGAATATTATATTCCCACTTTGAATGTAAGTTATGACATTAGAAAATCCCAACTTTTCATAGATATCTATTAAATCAGCCATTAAGATTTTCCTTTTTCCTCCAACATTAATTCCTCTTAGTATTGAAATGTATCTTGTCATCTTTCTTATTTCTAATTAAATCTCATTGAAAAACTTCGTTTTCTCTCTCTCACAGTTATAAGAAAAGGCTGGATAAATCCAGCTTTTTTTAATACTGTTGCCTTAAAGCTTGTGAAATGTTCAGAGAATAATCTCCAATATGCTCGAAATTCTTAAGAATATCCAGATAAAGCAATTCAGATTGAACATTCGCACCTTGTTGTAGCCGGATTCGAGCAGCTTTACGAAGATTGTTTCGGGATAAATTTATTTGATTTTCCAGTTCATAGGCAACATCTAATTCCTGCTTATGGAGATGTCCTTTTAAATGAGATTTATTAAAATGGATAAATTCATAAATTAGTTCTGAATAATTTTTTATCTCTTCTTTTGCTTTTGGGTGCAATTCCAGGTTTTTATTATATTTCCTCTGGCATAACAGAATCAATTTGTAGCAGCTATCTCCAATACTTTCCAGTTCGTGAACAATACGCATCATAGCATTAACGTTTTTAATACTGGTTTCACTCAATTCCTCTTTGGAACATTCCACCAGGTATTTGGAGATTTCCAACTGCATCTGGTCTGTAAGTTCTTCAATCTCTTTTACTTTTTCGACCTTACTTTCAATTTTTTTATCTGTATTATTAAACACTTCAAAAAAAGTATTAAACATATTTTCAGTAATATCCGACATTTTTGATATTTCATTTTTTACATGCATAATATTCATTTGAGCAGTATCTTGAAGTCCGGTTGAAATATATTCCAGTTTATACTCTTTAGAAATATCTCTTTCTTTGGGTCGAACTAATTTCTCTACTATTTTGGCGAATTGAGGTACAAAAGAGATAAAAAGCAAAGTATTTGTAAGATTGAAAATCGTATGAAAAAGAGCTAAATTCAACGGTAAATTTTCCTGAAGTTGAGAATCCCACGGTGCTATTTTGAGAATGAATTCTGTAAAATATTTGAAAATAAATGCTATCCAGATAACACCAAGAACATTGAACAGGAAGTGAGCACGAGCTGTTCTACGCGCATTTACAGATGTGCCGATCGATGCGAGATAGGCTGTAATAGTGGTTCCGATGTTCTCTCCCAAAACTATCGCAGCCGCAGTCGGGAAATTAATCCAGCCCAGGTAAGCCATTGTCACTGTTACTGCCATGGCAGCACTGGAAGATTGCACGATCACGGTGAGTATGGAACCAACAAAAACGAAAATCACAAATGACATAAATCCCAGTTCTGTATAATTTTTTAGGAATTCCAGAACTTCCGGGTTGCTATTCGGAACGGACTCTTTCAGGAACATCAAACCCAGAAAAAGCAAACCAAAACCAACAAGTATTTCACCGAAATCTCTTCTCTTTTTCAATTTTGAAAACATGAACGGTAAGCTAACGCCAATAACCGGTAGAGCTATTACAGCTATTTCGAACTTGAATCCAATGAAGGAAACTATCCAGGTGGTCACAGTCGTGCCAATATTAGCTCCCATCACCACACCGATCGCTTGAGTAAGAGTGAGTAAACTTGCATTCACAAAACTCACAACCATCACTGTTGTTGCAGATGATGATTGAACAAGTGCTGTGATGAGGAAACCTGTGAGAACTGCGACAGCACGATTTGCTGTCATATAATTCAGGATGGATTGCAGCTTTTTGCCGGCAACCTTCTGGATTCCATCGCTCATCACGCGCATTCCGTAAAGAAATACACCGAGAGCACCGAGAAGCTTGAAAATTGTTATTATCAAATCGATAATCTCCTATTTACTTTTTTCTCCTTAAATTTATCTTTGGTTTGATGTCAATTCTATTTTTCAGACTCGACTTGAAAGGAATGAAATGCCTTCGAGTTGAGAATGAAAAAGCAGCAGAACCTTTGAAAAAGTCTTTTTGAAATAATTCCTCTATTTTAAATCCGAGAGTTAAATAATCTTGTTTTTCTTCTTCTGCAATCTTGCCCATTCATCTCGAAGAGTAACAGTGCGGTTGAAAACTAAACTCTCTGGTTTGGAATCCTTTGAATCCACGCAGAAATAACCCTGTCTTTCAAATTGAAAACGTTCACCTGGCTTTGAATTTGCTAAACCGGGTTCGAGTTTACAGTCCTTTAAAATTTCTAAAGAATCCGGATTCAAACATTCTTTAAAATCTTTATTTTCCAAACCTGGATCCGGAACAGAAAGAAGATGAGAATATAAACGCACCTCAGCATCAATCGCATGTTTGGCAGAAACCCAATGTAAAGTTGCTTTCACTTTTCTGCCATCTGGAGCAGAACCACCTTTTGTTTTAGGATCGTAAGTGCAGTGCAATTCGGTCAAATTTCCATTTTCGTCTTTAACAGCATATTCGCTTTTGATGAAATATGCATATCTCAAACGAACTTCCCGACCTGGAGTTAAACGGTAAAATTTCTTAGGAGCATCTTCCCTAAAATCATTTTTTTCAATGTAAATAATTTTTGAGAAAGGAACTTTCCTGGTTCCGACAGAAGCATCTTCAGGATTATTTACCGCATCCATTTCTTCTACTAAATCTTCCGGATAATTATCGATTACAACTTTTAAAGGACGTAAAACTGCCATTACTCTGGGAGCACTTTTATTCAGGTTCTCTCGAATCGTATGTTCCAATAATGCCATATCAACCAGACTCTGACGTTTTGCCAGTCCGATACGATCACAAAATGAGCGAATAGATTCCGGTGTATATCCACGTCTTTTCAAACCGCAAATCGTAGGCAGGCGAGGATCATCCCAACCGGAGACAAAACCTTCATTTACAAGTTCCAGAAGCTTGCGTTTACTCATCACAGTATAATTCAAATTCAGTCGCGCAAATTCGATTTGTCGAGGATGATAAATATCCAAAGCATCAAGAAACCAGTCGTATAAAGGTCTGTTATTTTCAAATTCAATTGAGCAGAGAGAATGAGTTATGCCCTCTATAGAATCCTCGAGACAATGTGCAAAATCATACATTGGATAAATATTCCACTTATCACCGGTACGATGATGTCTTTTCCTGCGAATCCTGTAAATAAGAGGATCACGCATCAACATATTGGAAGCAGCCATATCGATCTTTGCACGTAAAGTATAAGCACCATCCTCAAATTCACCATTTTTCATCCGCTCCAATAAATCCAAATTTTCTTCGATAGAACGAGTTCTATATGGACTTTCTTTGCCAGGTTCTTTCACGGTTCCCCGATATTCACGAATTTCTTTTTCACTTAAACTGCAAACGAAAGCTTTGCCTTCTTTTACAAGTTGAATCGCATATTCATACATCTGGTCAAAATAATCCGAAGCATGATACAAGCGCTCTTCCCAATCAAAACCCAACCATTTAATATCATCTTGTATGGACTGAACAAATTCCGGATCTTCTTTTATGGGATTCGTATCATCGAAGCGAAGATTACAAAGTCCGTTATAATCTTTGGCAATTCCAAAATTCAAACAAATCGATTTGGCATGACCAATATGAAGATATCCATTTGGTTCCGGCGGAAAACGTGTATGCACTCTTCCTTCATATTTATTTGTCTTCAGATCTTCATCGATGATGTTCCGAATAAAGTTTGAAGTTTCGTTTTTTTTTGATTCCATTATAACCTCTTTTATTAAAACTTGTTAAGTTTTTTAAAACTTAACAAGTTTTTCATTTTTTTCATTAACCAAAAAAAGCCTGATTTAACCTGTTATAAATTTCAGTTAAAATCAATTGCGGATTGACGTTTCCTGCTAAACGGCGGAGCATTTGTTCCAGGAAATCAATTAATTTTAAAACATATTCATCCACATTCGGATTTAAACGATGCAGAATTTCCAGCATCTCAGTTTTATCTAAATTCACGATTTCCGAAGGATAATTCTGAAAAAAGGAAATATCACTTAATAAGATTATCAGGTGAGAAATAATATCTGCGAGTTCGGATTGGGTTTTTAAAGTTCTGTAATTATTGGCAAATTCAATGAACAAAAGGTCATCTTGAGCGAGCATAATTTTCAATAATTCGTATGTTTTCTCGCGTGTTTCCAATCTGCCTTCTTCAACTAATCGCAGGGCTTTTGCCATGTTTCCATTGGCGATCCTGGCATACATTTTTGCTTCAATATTTTCAATAAATTTTTCCTCGATCAATTCCTTTTCGATTATTTGTCTGGTTATTGGAAAAAACTGTATTTTCTGACAGCGAGAGAGAATTGTGGATAAAAGCGAATCCGGTTTTGATGAGGTTAAGATGATCACTGAATCTTCTGGAGGTTCTTCCAAAGTTTTTAGAAACGCATTGGCAGTTTGAATGTTCATCATATCTGCATTTTCAATAATGTATATTTTTTTTCTACCTTCATTGGGAGATAAATTTATTTTATGAATTATCATTCTGATACTGGCAATGCGAATTGCAATTTTACCTTTGAAAAAATATTCTTTCCAGGGAGATTTAATTTTATTGGCAATGTAAGCGTAGAATTCATTTAAATCTGTTTCAGATTTTATTTTTCCATCATCAGAATGCCAGTTTGGTGAAGGAAAAGTATAAACAAAATCCGGATGAGAAAAAGAGAGAAATTTATGGCAGGAAACGCATAATCCGCAAGGTCGTTTATCTATTGTAGCATGACAATTGAGAGCCATCCCGAAATATAATGCTGTGGTAAATTTTCCAACACCTTCAGGTCCGTAAAAGAGATAACTATTGGCAACCTTATCCTGTTCAATGGCTCTTTTAAGAATCGAAATTGCCTTCTCTTGACCTTTGATTCTGCTATACATATTTCACTCTTTTAATTGCTCACGGATTTTCACAGATTGAACGGATAAAACAGATTATAAACAAATTTTATATACATAAGATGACCCAAATCTTTCACCTTGAACCCTGAACCCTGAACCTATTCTTCTTCCATAACCTTCTTAACATAAACACTTTCAAATTCTGATGCTAAAATATCCATATAAATTTCGTCATATTTTTTACTTCCTATGATTAATGTTTCCCGTCGTTTTCCAATAGTTTTAAAGCCAACTTTTTCATAAGATTTGATGGCTCTTTTATTATAGCTGAAAACTTCTAACATGATATTATTTAGATTCAGAATATTGAATCCATAATCGAGGATCAGTTTAGTAGCTTCGGTTCCATGACCTTTATTCCAGAATTTTTTATCACCGATAAATATCCCGAATTCCGCTTTTCTATTAAGATAATTTATCTTAAACAGACTGCAATTTCCAATTAGTTTTTCCGATTTGATATCGATAATACCAAAAATCTGGGATTGATTCTTACTCATTTCAGTAAGGATTTCAATTTCTTTCTGCAAAGTTATCTGCTGATTTGCTACAAGCAGGTATTTTGAGACTTCAAGGTCATTTAACCATTCTGCATATTGTTCAGCATCTTCTATGCTGATAGGAGAAAGATAACATTTCTCTCCAATTAATTTTTTGAAATATTTCATTTTTATCCCTGTTTACCTTGAAAAAGGTTTAAAAGAATTATCTTCCTGCTGAACCTTTTCAATGGTTGGACTTAACTCGCAGCGCAGTGTGAGTTGAGAACAACTAGTAAGCGAACTAACGCAATCCTCGACTCACATTCCCTCCGGTCATTGCAAGTTAAGTCTTGCTAACTTTTGAGAATCTTTTTATCGTTTCATCTCTTCCCAGAATATCGATAATTGCAGGAAAATCAGGTCCGTGTTCTGCACCGATTAAAGCCAGCCTGATCGGAATGAAAAAAGATTTCCCTTTAATTTTCAGGTTTTCCATAGATTTATTTTGCAGTTCAAAAATATCTTCTTTTGACCAATTTTCTTTTTTTTGAAATTCGTCCATCCAATATTGATAGATTTTTTGGGAATTTTCATTGAGAATCATTTTTTTAGCTTCTTCATTGAATTCCAAATCAAGATAGTACATTTTCGATTGCTCAATAATATCAGAAAGTTTGGAAACTCGCATTCTGGCATTAGCAATAACTTTCAGATATTTGTCCTTATCTGTGATGTCGATACATGCTTTCTCAAAGAAAGGTTTAGATTTTTCAGCGATGTATATCAAATCGAGAGAGCGGATGTAATGTCCGTTCATCCAATTCAGTTTCTCAACATCGAAAACAGCTCCAGCTTTGGTGATTCTTTTCATAGAAAATTCTTTTTCCAGCTCCTGGAGAGTAAAAAGTTCTCTATCACCTTTTGGATGCCAACCCAGAAGTGCAACAAAGTTAAGAAGAGCTTCTGGCAAATATCCTTTTTCCAGATAATCTTCTACAGCGACATCTCCCTGACGCTTACTGAGTTTACTTTTATCAGGATTCAATAACAAAGGCAGATGAGCCATTTTGGGAGGTTTCCAACCGAATTTTTCATAAAGTAAAAGATGTTTGGGAACACTGGAAAGCCATTCCTCACCACGAATCACATGAGTTATTCCCATTAAATGGTCATCAACCACATTTGCCAGATGATAAGTAGGAAATCCATCAGATTTGATTAATATCTGATCATCAACCATTTTCCAGGGGAAAGTAACTTTTTCACGCACAACATCATAAAAAGTGATTTCACCTTCCTGTGGAACTTTCAGCCGAATAACAAAAGGTTTTCCCTCATCAATTTGTTTTGCTCTTTCTTCTTTGGAAAGCTTTCTGCATCTACCGTCATATTTGGGGTCGATTCCTTTTGCTCTCTGTTCCTCTCGCATTTTGTCCAAATCATCAGATGCGCAAAAACAAAAATAAGCTGCATCTTTTTCAATAAGCTCATCAATATGTTTTTTATAAATCTCGGTTCTTAAAGATTGATAATAAGGACCAACTTCTCCTTCTTTATCCGGACCTTCATCAAATTCTAATCCAACATCTTTTAGGGTTTGAATCAAATTTTCTGCAGCACCTTCTATGAAACGAGTTCGGTCTGTATCTTCAATTCTGAGAATAAATTTTCCTGCTGTTTTCCTGGCATAAAGATAATCATAAAGAGCAGTTCTTAACCCGCCAACATGCAGAAAACCAGTTGGACTGGGAGCAAATCTTACACGAATTTCAGAGTTCATGTATAATCCTCTAAATATTTATTTATTTCTAAGAATATATTTGCAGAGTAAGTGTCAATAGGAAAGTAAAATCTGAATATCCAATATCCAACTCTATCCACGAATTACACGAATTAACACGAATTTTTGAAAATATATATTTCAAGCTAAAAAACTTCCGAAACTTCCGAAAAGAATTCTTACTGTAAAGATTCGGAAAGTTTCTCGAAAGAGAAAAACCATCCTTGAAAAGGCTTCTTTCAAAAACTTCTTACTGCTTAGCACTTTCAAGGTTTCTTTAAATTATTACTCTGAAAGTGTCAAATGCAAGTAACCATTGAAAGAGACATTTTCAGAGTGTCTATAGTTAGCACTTTCAAGGTTTCATTCAGGTTTTAGTCTCATCCCAACTCTGAACCCTGAACCATCAAAAAAGCAAAAAACAAAAACTCACAGATGAACCCAGAATGTCAAATTTCTAATATCTAATAAAATTTCAAATATCAAATAAATTTCAAATATCAAATATCAAATGTTTGGACATTTTGGTTTTGTCATTTTATTTGAAATTAGAAATTCGGATTTAGAAATTGAAGATTCTTTCTTCGCGTTGCTTCGTGTACTTAGTGGCTGAACAATAATCTGGCAATCATTCATAAAATTCTTGACGAAGTTTAACATTGTATAATTTATTCTCTATTATTAAATTAAGGAATAATAAATGAAATTACCTGAATTTGATGTTGTTCAAATTTATAAAAAATGGTACGTCCTTTTAATCGTAGCTTTCATTATTACAACGATTTCATATTTGATTGGAACCACAGGTTTCTTCAAAGAAGTAGAACTTAAACTTACAGACTATCGTTTCAGGCTCGATCCGGTACCTGCAAAAGCTGATTCCAATATTGTAATCGTGGCAATTGATGACGGCAGCATCGATTTCTTTACAAAAAATGGAATTCCCTGGCCCTGGCCCCGCTCCTATTATGGTTATATTATAAAATATTTTACCGATTCAAAAGCAAAAGCTGTTTTCTTTGATGTAATTTTTGATTCACCGGATACGGAAAGAGAAGAAACGTCCTCAGAGCAAACTGATGGTGATTTTGCCAGAGCCATGAGAAATAATCGGAATGTTTTCTTAGCAACCAAACTTACAGAAGATTCCACTAAAGTCAGTCCTGTTCTAAATAATTTTTCTCTAAATATTTATGGAGAGAAATATCCATTTAAATATATTTATTCGGGATTGAGAGAACCAATAGATGTTCTTCTGAACACCACAAAATCGGTTGGCGTGATAAATGTGATTCCGGACCGTGATGGTGTAATCCGAAAAGTTCCCATCTTACAAAAAGTAAAAGACAATATTCTCCCACAATTGGCTTTCAGCGTCTTTCTGAATCAAAGAACCGACTCGCTTTTTATTCAGAAGAAATATTTAGTTTTGGATACTCTTTCCATTCCAATGGATAAAAACGGACAATATCTGGTGAACTGGTATGCAGAGAACGCCTTTAAATATTATCCTTTTCAAGCTGTGATACAATCCGCTTCTGCTGTTTATTCGGGCAATACTCCTCTTCTTCCGCTCGATGTTTTCAAAGATAAATATATCATAATCGGAGCAACAGCTTCCGGTCTGAACGATCTTCGTGCAACTCCTATTTCTTCTTTTCTGCCTGGGATGGAAATCTGGACAACCATTTTGAGTAACTTCATTCATCAGGATTTTGTGAAAGTCGTTCCCCTCTGGATTACATTGATGTTTACATTGATAATATGCTTTTTGGCTAATTTTACGATCACACATTTTCCGATGAAACAGAGCAATTTTTTATTGCTTTTACTTTTGGCGTTTATCACTTTTTTAAATTATTTTCTCTGGAAAAATAACAGGATTTTACTGAATTTCATTATTCCAATAATGGGATTTGTGCTATCTTACGGATTTTATGTGACGATCAGTTACCTGGTGGAAGGTAAAGCAAAAGCTGAAATCAAGAAAATATTTACACGTTATCTCAGCCCGGATGTAATCAACGAACTGGAAAAACATCCGCACAATGTAGAACTTGGCGGTAAAGAGATCGAAGCGACAGTAATGTTCTCGGACATTTATGATTTCACAACTTATTCTGAAGGAAAGACTCCAACAGAAGTAGTGAAAAATCTAAATGAATATTTTGATAAACTCACAAATTTTGTGCTCGATAATGACGGACTTTTAGATAAATATACGGGCGATGGAATTATGGCGCTTTTTGGTGTTCCTATTTTCAGGAAGGATAACGCTTTAATAGCTTGCAAAGCTGCCATAGCTCACAAAAAATACTGCCAGGAAATTTCAAAGAAAAAAAATCTTACAGTGCCAGAGCAACTTCATCTTGGAACAAGATTGGGAATAAATACCGGCTCGATAATTGCTGGGAATATCGGCTCAATAAGGAGAATGGACTACACTGCAATCGGTGATGCTGCAAATGAAGCTTCAAGATTGGAAGGTGTAAATAAAGTCTATCAAACAGATATCATCATCAGTGAAAGCACTTATGAACTTGTTAAGAATGATGTTATTTGCCGCGATTTGGATATTGTGCGAGTAAAAGGAAAGACTCTGCCGACAAAAATTTATCAGCTTATTGATGAAAAAAATGGAAATTCAAAACCGGAGTGGATTGTTCAATATGAGCAAGCCCTTGAAATGTATAGAAATGCAAAATGGAAAGAAGCTATAAAGATATTTAAAAAACTAGCAAATGCACCTCTTGAGGATAAACCCTCAAAAGTTATGCTTGACCGTTGCATGAAGTTAAGAAAAACTAATCCAAAAAATTGGGATGGTGTATTAACATTGGAGACGAAATGAAAAAAACAGTTTTTATTTTTTTGGTTTTATTGATTTCTTTAAACATTTTATGTCAGGAAACAGCCACAGTAAAAAGAGATAGAGCAATCGTTCGTAATGGTCCGGGCTCATTCTTTGAGACAATTGCCGAACTTTCAAATGGAACAGAATTTACAATCCTAAAAACAGAAAATGGCTGGCTCCAGATTCAAGTTGATGACATCACTGGCTATGTCTCGGAAAAAGTAACGGAAGAGAGAAAGGTTCAGAGTGATATTTTTTCCATGATGGGTTCTCAAACTGCATCATTAAGAGTTTCTCAGCATGGGATGTCTGCTGGTGTAAAGGGCTTTGCAGAAAGATTCACCAAGAAATTTGAAGGTAATCCAAACTTCTTGGAAACGTATTTAGCTTTTCAGATGAATGTACAAGATTTCCGCAATTTCAGGAAAAAGACATATCAGGATTTTGATCGCAAAAACAATCTTGAAAAAGTTGATATTCCTCCTTACGAAGGAAGAAATTATTTCTCCTTTTCAGAGGAAGGATTTGGTTTGGGAATTGCCTCCAGGATTTCTACAATCGGTCTTTATGAAAATAAAGAGATGCAGGAATACATCAACCAGGTTGGCAATATTATTGTAGAAGCAAGTGATGCCTATGATATCCAATTCAAATTTTTTATTTTGGATACGGATAAAACTAATGCTTACGCTTGTCCGGGCGGAATCGTTTTTTGTTACCAGGGGAATATTGGAAAATATCCGGACAGAAGCGGAACTTGCTTTTGTGCTGGCACACGAGATCGCTCATGTTGCCCGTCATCACGGAATGATAGAGAGCGAAAAAAGAAAACATCACATCAAATCTGATGATGCTTTTGCTGAACTCGACGAGGAAATGATACATGATGTTTCCGATGAAGAGATCAAAAAGACAGAACAGGAAATGGAAGCATTATCTTTTGAGATTTTTGAAACGATTTTTCAGGGACGATTGGAAGCTTACGAAGAAGATGCAGATTACATAGGAATGATCTATGCCGCGCGTGCCGGTTATGACAGCCGTCAAATCCTGAACCTTCTGCATAGACTCGCTCAAGAAAATACCGAATCTACAAATGAACATTATACTCACAAACAAATCGAAAAAAGATTAATTCTCATTGAACAGAATTTCCAGAAAATCTCTTACCCTGAAAATTTATTTGATTTTAGAAGTCGTTGGGAAAAAAAGAAATAAGTTTTAAATAAAAAAATGAGCGATGGATGTTTGTTTATGAAGTACGTTAAATTTTTCAGTATTTTTAATCACATTATTCTGTACAACAACACTATTAGCGCAAGGAGCATGGCATCCGGAGTTTATTTTTATAAGATGCAAGCAGGAAAATATTCATCAACCAGGAAAATGGTTTTGATGAAATAAAAGGAGAGAAAATTGCCGCAAATATCACGAAGATTCTATAATGAAATATTTTGTGTTACTTCGTGTTCTTAGTGGCTAAAAAAAGGAGAGAATATGAAGAAATATCTTAATTTATTTGGATTCTTGATTTTGGTTATCATAGTTTTTTCGTGTACTATCAAAAATTTTGAAGCACCGGAATTTGATAAAAAGATCGAGTTTCCATTAATCAGTGAATCGTACTACATGTCGGACCTGGCGGACTCAACCGATGATTTCATTATTGTAGTTGAAAATGATACAATGATGTTTTCTATTTCCAATGAATTTGAAACAAAACAGGTTACAGAAGATGATCTAAAAATTGATAGCCAGGAAGTAACTTTTGAGAGTGAGATTGGAGATGAGCTTACGATCGATGGTAGAAGTGAACAGACTTTTGTGGATGTCGGTGATGAGCTGGTAATCGACGGTCAGGTACGTGAATTTGAAAGGCATGTGGACAGAATCGAAATTGGAGGAACAGGCGATGCTGTAGCTGGAGTATCTCTTGCGGAAGCTATGGGTGGAGAGATAATTAATCAGATTATTCCACCTTTTCATCTTGATCCTGTAGGTACAGAATTTATCAGTTTCCCTAATGAGAATATTGAATATGTAATTGTCGATACCGGTCATGCATATCTCAAGTTTATTAACGAAACAGAAGTGCCACTTAGTTCTCTTTCTGACCCGATGGTAGTGGAGATTTTCACGAGCGATACGGACCCTGCCTCACCTGATGATTCTTTAGTAGTAGAGCATTATATCAATGAAATTATTGAACCGGGAGATTCAACTTCCGTTGCTATTAATCTGGCAGGTAAAACGATGCGTAAATACAATTATTTTTCCGTTATACTTACTTCGGATGGCACAGCACCAGATTTGGTAGATGTTTTAAATGAACATGAATTTATTTGTAAATTCATGATTGGAGATATGACAGTTTCAGAAGCGAGTGCTATCCTGGAAGCAGCTTCTGTAAATCACGAAGATGCAATTTCCATTTCTGATGAAGAGATTCAGGTTATTTCAGCAGAGATTGCTACTTGTACCGGTTATATTCTTATTGAGAATAACTTACCAATCGATGTGGATACATTGATCATAGAATTTAAAGAGCTTTTCGATCCTTCTGACGACATAGAATTTAAGATTGAAGAATTTGGTCTTATTAGTGGGCAAACGTATAATATTCCAATTATTCTTGATGATTGTTTGATTCATGCAGCAAGAGATACTCTTCCTCTCGATTCTTTGCATTTTACACTTTATTCTTCCAGTGGAAGCACGCATCCGGATTATGTTTTAATCACTCCCGGAGATAAAATTCTGACGCAAATTGTGTTTGGAGAGATGAGCTTTAGTACAGTAACAGGAATTATTAACCAGGAATCTAATGAAGATGGCGAAATTGCGTTGGATGACGACACGATTGAATTGCAGTCTGCTGCTATCAGGGAAGGAACCATAAATATCAGCTTAACCGGTCTTGAAATAATTCCGGATAGCAGAGTTGAAATATTATTTGATGAAATCAAAGACCCAAATAATAATTTTGAACCGCTTCTTCTTGTGATCGATGATAATTTTAATAATTATGTATATGATTTCGCTGATCACCGGATAGAATTTATTCCTCCAAATCAAACACTTCATTACCATACAACAGTTATCCTTGATCAAATAATTACAATTTCAAATACTGATATTGTAACTGCAGATATCACCTTGAGCGATTTGATTTTTGAGCAGATCACAGGAAAATTTGGCAGTTTTACAATCGAAGATGAAAGTTCTACAGTGATAGACAGTACTGGTGAATTCAATCTATTCTATGCTGAGATCAATAATTGTGAAGTTATGATTGATATTAGCGAGAATTATGAACTTCCTTTCGATGCGGAAATCGATATTATTTTTAACGAGATATATACACATCCACAACCTGATAGTCTTTTGAAAATCAGCTTTCATTGTCCGGGAGACACGACCTTCAATTTTGCTGGTTACACAGTTGGTCTCGATCCCAATTCTACTGTGCCTATCGATACTTTACATTATTCATATTCAGTTGTCACAGAAAGTACGGGAGATGAGTACGTACCAATAAATTATGATGATGAAGTTGCAGCTACT
Source organism: uncultured Candidatus Cloacimonadota bacterium (assembly GCA_964457455.1). Lineage (GTDB taxonomy): Bacteria > Cloacimonadota > Cloacimonadia > Cloacimonadales > TCS61 > JABMPU01. The sequence goes on along the minus strand of CAYWJN010000012.1, from coordinate 4,053 downwards.
ATTTCTATTGGGAATATGGTTTTCCAGGAAATAATCGGAGTCATCGATAATAAAGAAGTTGAAATGGAAGATATTTTTGAAGAGATTGATTTGGAAGATTTGCCTGATAGTCTTCAGGGACTTCTGGAATTTCAGATTGTTGAACTTCATATTGAGATTCTTAACCAGATTGGATTTGATTGTAATTTGAGTATGCAACTGGTTGGCAGTAATGATGCAGGAGAATCCGTAGCAATCGATGTTAATGAAACCATCTATAAAGAGACAACAACTGAAATTATCATTGAAGAAGGTGTAGCAGATTTGCTTAATTTGATACCTACACTTATTGAAGTTACAGATATTTGTGCAACTATCGGTGATGGCGTTACTGCCGGATCGATTGCCTTGAACGATTCAATTGCAGGTTCTTATACTGTAACCACACCTTTGAAGTTCATTATTGCAGACCATACAATCACAGACAGACCGGATCCGATCGAGATGGATGATGATAGCCAGGAAGCATTTGAGGAGAACATCAATGGAATCAGGTTGGTTATGAATGTCGAAAATAAATTCCCATTTGGTGCTGATGTGAAGATCTTTTTTTCCACAGATTCGACACTGGTTTTCGAAAATCCGGGACTTCTAATCGATTCATTATTTATTGATCCTGCTGAAATTGTGAATGGAGTTTCTGGAGAACCGTCATTTAACGAAGAGATAATTGAATTAGCTGGAGATGATTTCAACGTATTTTTAGATTCGGAACACCAGATTGTTCATATTGGTGCTGAGCTTTCTATTTTGGGTACTGACGGAGAGGTCGTCACAATAAGAGGTTCAGATAATATCAAAATCGTTGGCTATCTCGAAGCAGATGTTCATATTACTGAACCGGAGGAATAAGATGAAAAAGATAATATTTATATCCATAATTTTTTCGTTTATCTCTTTGAATCTAATAGCTGATACTTTTGATAATCCTGTAAGTATATCACTTGGAGATGCCTACCTGATTAAAGCTTCTGGATATCGTGCTTTAGGTTGGAATCCTGCAAATTTAGCTTTGTATGATAATAAATTCACAATAAGTCTTTCCGATTTAAATCTCAGTATCACTAACAATGCTTTTTCAATTGCATTTTATAATGATTTAGTAGGACAAGTTTTAGATGAAGGAGATGAACAAGATATTCTTGATAGAATTCCAGATTCCGGATTTGGTCTCGATTTTGATTTGGGTTTCACGCCTATGATAACATCATTTTCATACAAGAACTATGCTTTTTCCTCAACTGCGAGTGTTTTATCTAATGCAAGTTTTTCAAAGGGGCTTTTCGAATTTCTTATTGAAGATATCGAGTTCCAGGAATATGATTTTTCAGATTGCACGGGAGAAGTTGTTGGATTTTACGAAAACAGGCTTGGTTATGCTCAGAAATTACCTTTGAAAGATCTTCTGCCATATGGACTTCCACCCATTTATGGTGGTATCAGCATCAGTTATATTATGGGAGCAGGATATGCTAAAATCTCAAAACTAGAAGCTTCTTTAATCAACTCACCTGATGGAGCTATTATTGATACTGAAGTGAAGATTGAAACTTGTGGTATAAAGAGGGAAGATGGCGAATTTGTTAGTGAAACAGAAAAAACATTTCCTGGTTCAGGATTCAGAATGGATATCGGGTTCTTATCTAAACTTAATGAGAACATTACAGTTGGTTTAGCTTTTAAAAACCTTTTTGGAAATATTACTTGGTCGAGTGATTGTCAGCAGCATATTTTCAGTGCATATGGTGATTCCATATTTGCCTATTCAGGGAGTTATGATTTTGGTGAACAGTTCGATGAGCTTAATGATACCCTATATTACTCGATAAGTGAAATTAAGCAAACTATCCCGTTTGAGATTCATATGGGTGGAAAGTATGAATTGAAAGTCTTTAATTTCTATTTAGATTATGTTCAGGGATTTGAATCGAGTGCGTTTACATCATCTAATCCTAAAATTTCTCTGGGTACAGAATATGATATCCTGAAATGGCTTCCACTCAGATTAGGTTTTGGTTTTGGTGATGAAAAATCATCTCATTATTCATTAGGTTCAGGTTTGGAATTTAAGACTTTCGCTTTCAGTTGGGCGTTGAGAAGTTACTATTCACCAATTCCTTCATATTCAAAAGGACTTTTATATTCCGCGGGAGCAATCCTGAAATTTTAGTGTGTAAATCGAGATTTGGGCAGGAAATTCCTGCCCTTTTTTTATACAAAATTGGAGGAATTATGCCGATTGTTACAGTGGAAAATGCCGGAAAATTATCATCTGACCAAAAAAAGCAACTAATCCGAAAATTAACAGATGTAATTGTGGAAGTTACCAAAAAACCAAAACAAGCTGTTTACGTGAGAATTGATGAAGTGCCACGAGAAAATTTCGGAGTTGGAGGAAAACCTTTAGGGTAAATTTCTAATATCAAATTTCTAATTTCTAATTTCTAATTTCTAATTTCTGCTTTTTGCTTTTTGCTTTCTGCTTTTTCTTACACGATTTTATATTTCTTAATTTTCTTATAAAGAGTTGATCTATCTAATCCGATTTTTTCAGCAGTTTCACTAACCTGCCAGTTATTTTTAAGAAGCTGGAATTGAAGATATTTCATATCAAAAATATCGAAAGCTTTTGAATAGTCATCAATTTTCAGAAGGTGAAGAAGAGTTTCATTTTGTTTCATGAGTTTGCCTGAAATCTTTTTATTAAATTCTTCTAAAATAGTTTCATTATCGATTATATCGTGCATTATCATTAAATATTCACAGAATTTTTCTAATTCTCTCACATTTCCAGGCCAATTATAAGATAATAAATCCTTTTTCAATTTTCTTAATTCTACGTTGATATAGCAATTATATTTCGGGGAATATTTATTGAAAAAATGCTCCATTAAAATAATGATATCATCTCCTCTTTCTCGAAGTGAAGGAATATCAATTATATTTCCTTCTAAGCGATAATAGAGGTCTTCTCTGAATATTTTATCTTTTACAAGTTCGGGTAAATTCTGATTAGTAGCAAAAATGAAGCAAACATCGATAACCCGTTTCGGACCTCCAACTACCTGAATTTCTCTATTTTCAATTGCTCTCAGGATTTTTGCCTGAGTTGAATAATTTAGATTTGAGATCTCATCCAGGAAAAGTATGCCTTCATTTGCCTGCTCAAAAAAACCTCTTCTATCTGATATTGCTCCTGTAAATGAACCCCTCTTGTGACCGAAAAGCTCGGAATCTACAATCGTTTCAGTTAATCCACCTGAATTGATTTTTATAAATGGTTTACCTGCTCTTTTGGACTGCCAATAAATATTATCAGCAATAATTTCTTTGCCTGTTCCAGTCTCACCAATCAGTAAAATATCAGTTTCAGCTTGTGAGAATTTCCTGATGAGTTCTTTAACCTTTTTTATTCCCGCAGATTCTCCTATCAAAGGGCTTTGCTTTATCAGTTCTTTCTGCAAATTTGCTTTTTCGGTTTTTAAAGTTTTATTGGAATCTTCCTGCATTTTCAGGTTTATTGCCTGACGCACATCAGCAAGAAATTTATCCGTATTGAATTCACCTGTTTTTTCTATGAATGTATATGCTCCCAATTTCATAGCTTTTGCGACCTGCATCCTGGTAGCTTCCCCGGAAAGAATGATTACTTTGGAAAATAATCTTTTCTGTTTTATTAACCTTTCGAATACTTCCAGACCATTCATTTCGCTGTTATTCAACTTTATATCCAGGATCAAAATATCCGGCTTGAAATTGGAATGCATGTAGAAAAAATCCGTACTGTTAAATGTTAATTCGACTTCGTAACCACCAGTTTGCAGAATGGTTTTATAATAACCTGCCAGTTTTTTATTATCTTCCAGAATTAGTATCTTTCCCATATAGTCCTCACATTTTGTTAATTTTAGGTAATATTACAGTTACAGTAAACTCATTATTTTCACAATTTATGGACAGAGTACCATCATGCTTCTCGATAATTGTTTTTGAAATTGGAATTCCCAGACCGGA
>CAYWJN010000011.1:0-44736 GCA_964457455.1 uncultured Candidatus Cloacimonadota bacterium | reverse complement strand
GACGCATTATTCTTGACATAATTTACTGTGTCAATCGTTTTCACACAGGCTGCCCAGTTTGGGAATGTAAAAAAAATTCTATTCTTCTTTCTCTGAGAAATGAATTTCAAAATTCCTGTCAGGCATGAAATTCTCTTTATACCAGAAAAAAATATACCGATTATTTTCATCCCTCAAACTATCCGGCATATAAGATAAAGAATCCAATTTTAATTCTTTAGGAAAAATAAGCTTGTAATTAACTTGTTCGAATGGTCTGCTCCATGTCTGAGTTGTAGTTAGAATATATTCTACCTTTTTATCCTTAAGTTCCTGCCGGTAACATATCCTGTAAACTGTTGTCGAATCGGGATCTATCTGAATGGTAAAGGAAGCACCTTTATCTCCATGTTGCAGATTAGTTGTAATAGTGGAGTCTATAATGTTTATTACAAAAAGAGAATCAACCTTTCCGTATGCAGGATCCTGTGGAAAGGGATAGATCTTCTCGAAAGAATTGCAGATCGAGGGGAAAAAGATCTTTAATAAAAAACAGTATGAAAAGTATAAATAATTTCTTCAATCTTATTTCAACAGCAACATCTTATTGCTGGCTACTTCCTTCCCATCTATAACCAGTTTATACAGATAAACTCCCGATGGAAAATTATCTGCTTCCCAGGTAATTGAAGATTGAAAAACTTGTCCGACATTTGACGGATTGGTAATTGATAATTCATCGATCTTCTGCCCTTTGGAATTATAAATTCCGACAGTCACAAACGAGGACGTTTGTGTTACAGAAAAGCTGATCGCTGTGGAAGGATTGAAGGGGTTGGGATAGTTGGATAAAATGAAGTTCCTGTTTCTTAATAATTCATCCTTTGTACTAACATTTTGTAAAACAAATTCCTCATAAGAAGTTGAATCCGGTTCAATTGAAATTGTCAAACTTGCTTCTAAAATTCCATTATAATAAACTTGAACACAATAATTTCTGCAAAAGATATCATCATCTTCAAAATATCCTTCATCATTAGTTATTATTTGAGAATAATATGTCGGATTATAAACATAATAATGAATTTCTGCATCAGCAAGCGGTTGCATATTTGAATTATAAACGTAACCGGAATATGTTCCTCGAGCATCAGTGTAGAAGGGATCACTTCCCAAAGACGGAAAATTTTCTTTAGCAGGTGCAAATTCAGTGTTTACACTACATACATATGATTGATCAGGATATAAAGGATTAACATAAGAACCAGAATAATTGCCAAATATTTTCTCATCTAATGAATCGTATTCATCACTTAACCTAATAAAATCACCAGTATGATCAATAATTAGAATATTGTCTAAATCGCTTTGTGTTATTAAATCAGTGATTCCATATATTAAGGACACATCCCTATTTATATATGCTTCACTGGAAGATGTAACTATTTTCAACTCATAACTATTGTAATAAAATGGATAACCATTTTCTGTATTAGAGAGTTCAATTGTCCAATCATCACCTTCAAAATATATTTCACATATAAAAAAGAGCTGAATGGGATTTGCTCTCAAAAATATTGCTAAAAAAATCAGGATAATCATTAAAATCGTTTTCATATATCCTCCAAAATTGGATGAATAAATCAGGTTGTTTAACCTGTAGTAAATTTGATTTTTTCAACATAACCAGTCAAGAAAAAACTTAATTGCTCCAAGTACCTTTTTTTTATTTACAGAAAAAAGCTCTAAAAACAAGTTGCAAAAAGTTAATAATCTTAAAAAGGAGAGCTTATGAAGCTAAAAGACGAACTTGTGAAGATCTGTGAAGAGTATCCCGAGCTGAAATTTGATTTTCGCTATCGGAACTGGGAAACAGATTTTCTGCGATTTTATCAGAGTCAGATTAATTACAACATTTCCAAAACTTCCATTTCGCTGGCTACAACAATGTATCAAGGGAAAAAATCTTATTCCTTCTCTCTGAAGGATCCCACAAAAGAAAAGCTTATTGAGAAAATTGAAGAAGCAAAACTTATTATCGCTAAACTTCCGGAAGACCCGGATTTTATCGATCTGGAAGATGACCTTGCCAAATCATCTGAAAAAGAAAAGAATAATAACATCGAGAAAGTATCTCTAAAAAAGAAGATCGAGATTTTAGATAAACTTGCCAAAGCTGTAAAACCTTATGATTTCAATATATTCGGAACTTTCATCTGCAATTATAAGACATTGTATATCATCAATAGTAATGGTTTGAACAAACGCGAGATTAATTCACCCATCTATTTTGAGTTGAAAGCGGTTTCTAATGAGAATGAAGTAACAGTTCTGGAAGCTTATGGTGGAGAGAATTTCGAAACTTTCGATCTGGAGCAATTCCAGAAAAACCTGGTGACAAAAGTAAAAGCTGCTACCAAAGAAATTGTGGATGTAGAGCCTGGAGAATATGAAGTTATTCTTGCTCCTCGCTGCATCGGTGAATACTTTTTGTATTTGGAAAGCAGTATGACAGCCAGAAGCCTGGATACAAAAATGAGTTTCTTTGAGGATAAACTCGACAAAAAAGTTTTTCCGGAAAATATCACTCTCACAGATGACCCTCAGCATCCTGATCTGATAAATTTCGATTATAACAGCGATGGTCATATTTATAATAAAAATCATCTAATCGAAAATGGTATTTTCAAAAACTTTATGGTAGATAATTATTACGGCAGAAAACTGAAAATGAAGAAAAACGGAGCTGGCGGTGAGTGTCTGATAATGGAAACCGGAGATAAAACAAAGGAAGAATTAATCGGGTCTATTAAAAAAGGATTGTATATTTCCAGTCTTCATTATATGAATTTCATTAATAGGAAGGAAACATCCGTAACCGGATTAACTCGTGATGGTACATTTCTTATTGAGAACGGAAAGATCACAAAAGTAGTTAACAATCTCAGATTCACCGAAAAAATTTCCGATGTTGTAAAAGGAATTACAGACATCGAAAATCAATCTTACACAATTCCTTATTCAAGTAATTATGGTGAATTCGGGATTTATAGCGGGAAGATGCCTCATGTGAAAGTGAAGGGTTTTAAGATCAGTTCATCAACGAGAACGGTGTAGCTCATGGATGGAAATGGCTCACGGATTACACGGATTGAACGGATAAAAAGTAAAAAACAATAAATCCGTTTTTATCCGTGTAATCCGTGAGCAAAAAAAGGATTTACAATGAAGTATGCAGAATTATCCGATAAAATAATCAAAGCTTTTTATACTGTTTACAACACGCTTGGTTATGGATTTTTGGAAAAAGTTTATGAAAGAGCTATGATTATCGAATTGAAAAAACTGGGTTTGAATTGTATGAGTCAAGTTCAAATCAAAGTATTCTATGCAAATCAAATTATCGGAGACTATGTAGCAGATATAATCGTTGAAAATAAAATATTGGTTGAACTTAAGGCTATAAAACATCTTTCCAAACAAGATGAAGCCCAACTTCTTAATTATCTGACAGCAACTAAATATGAAGTCGGGTTGTTGTTCAATTTTGGAAAAGAACCGGAATTTAAAAGAAAAATATTCGATAATGAATACAAAAAATACAGGTTGTAATGGCTCACAGATTTTACTGATTGAACGGATAAAAAAATAAAATATTAAATCCGTGTTTATCCGTGTAATCCGTGAGCAGAAAAAACGTTAAAAAAAAGGAGATTATCATGAAGAAATTAGTATTTGATATAATTAATAAGTTACAGATACCCGAAATTACTTATGCGGATGTGCGCTTCACTTCCACAGATGAGCAGGAAATATACTTTGAAAAAGGAGTTCTCAAACATCTTGGTTCAGATTATGATTCTACTGCTTTGGGAATACGTGTTTTAGTAAATGGCTGCTGGGGATTTGCAGGAACAACGGTTCTGAGCAATGCTTCCATTGAAAAAACAATTAAGAAAGCAATCTTGAATGCTAAAATCGGAAGTAAATTTCGACGAGAACCTGCATCATACAAAAAACTGAAATCCGTAAATGAAAGTTATTTTTATGTTCCCAAAGAAGACCCGTTTTTAATGGATGATAAGTTTAAGATAGATTATCATGAAAAAATTGCAAAGAAACTAGTTGGAAATGAAAAAATCGTTCACTCCTATGTTTACACTGTTTTCTATAGACAGTATAAAGTTTATGCAAATACTGAAGGAACATTTGTAGATTCCCTGGTTTACGACACAATGCCAATGATGTATGTTCTGGCTTCGGATGGAAAAGAGACAATGTGTAGAACCTGGCCCGGTCATATGGATGGAAGACGTGGTGGTTTTGAAGTAGTTCGCAATACAAAACTGGAAGAGAATTCTGAAAAGATAATTAAGGAAGCAATTGATCTTTTGGATGCTCCCAGAATTGAAGAAGAGCGAGCAGATATCATTATTGGTGGTGGTCATCTTGCTCTGCAACTGCACGAAAGTGTGGGTCATGCTACGGAAGCTGACAGGATCTTTGGCAAAGAAATTTCTTATGCAGGTAAAACTTTCATCAAACCAAAGATGCTCGGGAATTTTAAATACGGTTCTGAAATAGTGAATATTTATAGTGACAGCCTGAATAAAATGGGTTTGGGATTCCATCCTGTGGATGATGAAGGAACTCCCGGTGCAACAGTCGATATTGTCAAAAACGGGATTTTGGTAAATCAGCAGACTTCGCAGGAATGTGCTGCACTTTTAGGAGTTCAACCCAGTTCCAATATGATGGCTTCTTATGCTGATGATATTCCGCTTATTCGTATGACAAACTTTTGTCTGGCTCCAGGAAAAGGAAGTTTGCAGGATTTGATAAAATCCACTGAGCACGGTTATTATATAGATTTCACTAAAACCTGGAGTATCGATGATAACCGTAATAATTTCCAATTTACAACCGAGATTGGCTGGAAAATTGAGAATGGTGAAATCACAGGAATTGTGAAGGAACCTACATATTTTGGAATTACTCCGGAATTCTGGGGTGCGTGTGATGGAATTTGCGGTGAAGAAGAATGGGAATTCCACGGTACTTTCCACTGCGGTAAAGGAGAACCCGGACAGGCAATGCATCTTTCGCACGGAGTTGCTCCAGCCAGGTTCAAGAATATTGTTTGTAATGTGAAAGCTTGATTACCTCACCTCAACCCTCTCCTGCGAGGAGAGGGAGCAAAAAAATGAACTTTTTACGTAACTCGACCTGCCAGGTCGAGAACTAAATGTCGCGGTTCAATCCGGCAGCTGCCGGATTGAACCAAACATCTCAGGACGCATCAGAATGATACGTCCTGTTTGGATTTGAAGTAAAATGGAGTTTATATGGAAACAATTCAAATAATTTTTAACGGATTAATTGTGTTATTTGCTCTTGTTACAACTTTGTTTGTAATTCTTCAGCATAAATTAGAAAAAACAAAGATAAAAATTGATGTATATCCAAAAAGATTACAAATATATGATGCAATAACAAAATGCATTTCAATTGTAATTATATTAAGTTCTCCAAATAATGAAATTCTTATGAATTTTATTAAAGAAACAAAGCATGCAAAATTCCTCTTTAAAGAAAAGGATGAAATATTGCATTATTTAAAAGAACTATATACTAAAGGTCTTAATTTAGAATATAAAATTAGTGAGTTAAAACAAATTGATCAAGGTCAAAGAATTATCAAAGATGAAGATGAAAGAAATGAAATTATCAATGAAATTTCACAATTACGACAGTGGTTTATAAAACAAAACGAGATCGTAGATAAGAAGTTTTCCAGATATATTAAAATTGAAAAGTAATTTACGTAGACTTTCAGCAAGTTCATTCTTGTAGATTGAATCGAATATTTCAGGACGCATCAGAATGATACGTCCTGCTGGAGGTTGAATTTTTGCAGGTTCATTCTTGCAGATTGAACCAAACATTTCGGACGCATCAGAATGATACGTCCTGCTTTAGACCTAGCAGGAACTATGTGACGAGAGAAAGTAGATGCAACAATAGCCTATGAAAAAGAAATCAAAAATATACAGATTATATAACATCATTCGATATTCTGATTCCGTAACAGCCTGCCGAGTTGCTTCTTACCAATGAAGAAGAAAAAGTATATTTCATTATTACCGGTGCATTTCATCTTGTTGGGAACGATGGAATTCTGAAAAGATTAAATGATAAAGGTTATAAAACAAAACAATATTAAGATAAAAGGAGGTTGTAATGAATAAGAGTAAAATTGGATATTTGATCATAGCAAGTGCAATTGTATGGGGATCTGTAATAATCGGTTGCGCTTTTGTTTTAAAAGGAACACCATATAAAGAAGAAGTAAATCGCATTCTTTGTGGTGGAGTAATTTTCCACTTGCTATTTGTATGGAATCCTCTTGAAAAGTATTTCAAAAAGGACAAACCAAAACAGGATATTGATAAAACTGATTCGAGCAGGATTAATTTAAGAAGTAAGTTCTGATCCCGGACAATTCATTAAATCTTTGAAATGTTCAGGATTGAATTTATTATATTGTTTCTTTAGAATAATCGGTGCGTTGAGGACAACCCACACTACAAAGCGGGTTTGGAAATCATGACCCGCGTAAAATCTCAATCATCTTTTCGTGTATTTTCCCATTGGAAGCAAGGATCGTATCATTTGAATAATGCCAATCTTCACCATTGAATTGGGTTATCTTTCCACCTGCTTCTGTAATGATTATACTTCCTGCAGCCATGTCCCAGGGGCGTAGTTTGTTCTCAAAAAATCCGTCCAGACGTCCGCAGGCAAGATAACAAAGGTCGATTGCAGCTGCTCCTGCACGGCGAACACCTTGACAACGTTTCATAAATGCCAGATATTGCTTTATATAATAGTCACCCTTTTGCCACCTATCATAAGGAAAGCCTGTTCCGATCAAACATTGGGAGATTTCTGAATTATCGGAAATACGGATTTTCCTTTCATTTAGAAATGAGCCTTTGTTTTTCTCAGCATAAAAGAGTTCATTAAAAATAGGATTAAAGACAACTCCGTATTTTATCTCACCATTTATTTCTAATCCGATAGACACAGCACAAAACGGGAATCGGTGGGAAAAGTTGGTGGTACCATCCAGAGGATCAATTATCCATTTACGGTTTGTTGTTCCTATCGAATGTTTGCTTTCTTCTGTTAGGATTGTATCGTTTGGAAAACGCTCCAGAATGCGTTTGGTTATATGTTCTTCGCATTGCAGGTCGGTTTCAGTCAAAATATCAATATCACCTTTATATTCGATGTGAGTTTCCGGTTTGTAATAAGCATGTCGAATTATTTCACCTGTTTCCAAAGCGACTTTTTTAATAAATTCGAGCATGGGTTTTATCCAATATAAATTTTAAAAAGTAACTGAAAAACCTTTAGTATAAAAAATAAAAGACAATTCCTGCTAATAAAATTATGCCTAAAATAGTAATTGCAATTATTTTCATCCTCTTAAGTTCAGGAGGAAGTTCTCTCCATTTGGGATAATCTTTCCACTTGCTTTTATTAAGTAATCCATACAAAATAAACAACGCTCCCAGCACCAAAAAAACATAATTTTGCGTTGCAATTCCCAGAGGTATCCAAATTATTCCAATAATGAAAAAGGATTTATAATTCGTGGGTGTTTTACGATTCTTCCGTAAAATAATTGTCGCAACCAATAAAAGCAGAATTACCGCAGCTATTATGATCATTAAAACTGAACTTGTCATTATTACTCCCAAATATTTTATTTAATCCTATCTACTTTGGCAAACTTTCCAGCATTTATAAAATGTGTCTGCTTATCTCATCAAGATCATTTTCTATGTAGAAGTATGTTTTCCAGCTTGCATTTTATATTGACCTTAAGAATTAATCTTTCTTTAAATTTTATTCCAAATCTATAGTTACGAATTGATAGTTCCCAGTTGTAGTTTTTATGTATAACAGCACAACACCTTCTTTCAGATTCTTGGTAATTTTTTTATAATCATCGATGTTATCAATAGATTGCTGGTTAATTTCCAGGATAATATCACCAACTTGTAATTGAGATTTTATTTTTGCATTCTCGATTCCTGTGATGATAACACCGTTTTTGTCTTTGATGTTGTGTCTTTCTGCAAATTCTCCAGTTAAGCTTTCAACTTCCAAACCCAGAGATTTTGCTGTTTCATTTTTGGCGTCTTCAGTTTCCGAGATTGTATCTCCATCACGTTCCACAAGTTTTACAAAGATTTTTTTCTCTTTTCCGTTGCGGATTAATTTTATAGGAATTTTCTTTCCGATTTCACTATTTGCCACAGTAATCATAAATTTTGAAACATTGGGAACTTTTTCATCATTAAATTCAATTATCACATCTCCGTGTTTAAGACCGGCTTTTTCAGCAGGAGTATCTTCCAAAACCTGAGCAACAAGAACTCCAGCAATTTTATCGAGATTTAAACTTTTCCTATGATTGGAATCGATTTCTTGAGGACGAATACCGAGAAAAGCGCGTAAAACACGTCCTTCCAACATTAAATCCGAAACAACTTTTTTCACTAAATCTATTGGTATGGCAAATCCGATTCCCACATTTCCCCTGCTGGGAGTTGTAATTGCCGCATTTACTCCTATTACATTTCCCTTAATATCAACCAAAGGTCCACCGCTGTTTCCGGGATTTATAGCAGCATCTGTTTGGATATAATCCTGGTAGATAGGTGAATCTATCCCGAAACTCAGGTTCGACCTGCCTTTGGCTGAAATAACCCCGACCGTTACGGTTCGTTCCAATCCTAATTGACCGAAAGGATTACCAATGGCAATTGCCCAATCACCAACTTCAATTTCATCCGAGTTTCCTAAGGGAGCGATAATTATTTCCTCATTTTTCTCAACTTGAATTTTGATGACTGCCAGATCGGAAGCAGAATCCAAACCGATAATTTCTGCTGTATATTGTGCTTTATCTGCCAGAGTTACTGTAATATTGTTTTCATTACCTTTTTCGATCACATGATTATTGGTTATGATAAATACTTCATCGCCTTTTTGTTTAAAGATGAAACCGCTGCCCATAGCAGTGAAAGGACGGCTTTTGGGCTGGTCCGGTGATTCCGGGAAAAAGTGTTTGAACAAGTCATCGCTAAATGGTGATTGATATTGTTGAACATCTTCTTTTCCTTCCACTTTTATGTTCACCACCGATTCCCTGATGTTTTTCACTACTTCCACGAACGGGCTTTTGTAATCTTTTGTAAGGGGAAGTTGAGAAAATAAATTTGAAGAAACTAATAAAATCACAATAATTAGTAAAGTGTTTCTGTTTTTCATAATTAAAACCTCTATAAATAATTTATTTTGTAAAAGAACAAAACTCACAATCTAAGTTTTGAAAGATATTATTTGAGTCAACAAAAAAAGCCGCAATTTCTCACGGCTTTTCCTGAGATTATTCAGCCACGAATGGACACGAAGAAACACTAATTAATAAAATATCCTCTGTGCTCTCTATGAACTCTGTGGTGAACTGTATCTTTTGTTTAGAGAGTTTATCCAATTTTAATTTCTTTAACCGGTTTTGGTTCTGTTTTGGGAATTTCAAGTGTTAAAATTCCATCTTCAAATCTGGCATCAATCTTTTCTTTATCAATAAAATCGGGAATAGAAAGTACCCTTCGATAACTTCCTTTGTATCTTTCACGTCTGCAATAAGAGCCCTTCTTTTCTTCCTTTTTTTCTTCATGATTTGCTTCGATTACCAGCTCATTATCTTCGATTGAAATTTTGATGTCTTCTTTCTTGAATCCGGGAAGATTTGCCAGAATTTCATACTTGTTTTCTTGCTCGACGATGTCGATTGCCATTGCTTTCTGGTTTTCTTGCGATCTGTCGTCATCCAAGAAATGATGTACAAAATTATCGAAAATGGACATCATCGGATAAATCTCTCTTTCTCTTTTAATAGGTACGAATCTCATTTTTCCGTCCTCCTTGAATTTATTTACACAGACAATATAATCGTGAAAATCTAAAATGCAAACAAAAATTAGCAGACTTTTATAAAGAGTGCTAATTTTTATATTTGACAGATTGTAAGTTCATATTTTATTTTGTATTGTGTGATACGAAAGTATATCAAAGCTTTTACCATGTCGAATGACAAGGACTGCTTTAAGAAAATAAGGAGAATAGAATGAAGGTTGAAATTGAAAAATTATCAGAGGAACAAATTAAAAAAAGAGGAATAAAATCCTGGTCAATTTGGGAAAAGGAAGTTTCCAGGTTTGATTGGTATTACGATTTTACAGAGGAATGTTATCTCTTAGAAGGAAAAGTAATTGTTGAAACAAAAAATGGTGAAAAGTACGAGTTCGGGAAAGATGATTTCGTTACATTCCCCAAAGGACTTTCCTGTGTTTGGGATATCAAAGAAGCAGTAAAAAAGCATTATAATTTTAGATAAAAAAAATTTAAACTTAACAAGCTTCCGAAACTTGTTAAGTTTTTTCAGGAGAAGAAAATGTTATTAAATTGTATCAAAAACAGGTTTAGTGTAAGAAAGTTTCAGGATAGGAAGATTGAGCAGGAAAAGATTGATATTTTAATGGAAGCAGCTCGACTTGCTCCATCTGCAAGTAACAAACAAACCTGGCGTTTTGTTGTTATCAAAGATCCGGAAAAAAGAAGACAGCTTACCAGGATTTGCAAAGGACAGAAATTTGTGGCAGAAGCACCAATTACAATCGCCATTTGCATCACAAATCTCGATTATGTTATGACCTGTGGTCAGACAGCTCCTATTATTGATGGAGCAATTGCTGGAGAGCATATTGTTCTGCAAGCTGCTGAGATGGGACTGGGAACATGCTGGATCGGTGCTTTCCATCACGATGAAATGGCAGAGCTGATCAATTTACCGAAAGATTACCAGGTTGTCGGTTTATTGCCAGTTGGTTATCCGGCAGTGGAAAAAGGAAGTAGAAACCTGAAAGCAATAGAAGAAATTGTTTCGTACGACAGTTTTTAAATCTCCCTCATTCATGAGTAGGTTAGATGCATTATCATCCGACTTGTTAATGTAGCGTAGTGATAAAATAAATGAAATAATTAATTAATAAAAAACTTGTCAAAGTCAATTCTATAAAATCTTTTGAAATTATAAATTAATAATACTAGGAGTAACTTTTTTAATGAAAATATTTTGGCGGATTTTAAGGCTTGTTATTATACAATGTTTTAATATATTTGTTTTATTACCCAATATTCCCAAGGTACTAAATTTTATTTCTCCAGGTTTGATTAATGAACAATTATTTGAAAAAATATCTTCTGTTATCCATTCATACAAGTTACCATTACTAATGGCATTACTTTTTCTTAGTACATTGATATTGTTAATTAAAAAGGAAAAAGAAAACACTTTAATAAGAAAATCAAATAATATAAATAGCGTTGAATTAGACACAAAAATTAAAGACTTGATTAAAAAGCAAATTAATAACAGACAAAAATTTTCGTTTCAAAAAGTTGATAAGTTAGAAGAAATAAGGATTAAACAAAAAATTGGGATTAAAGACGATAATATAGATGATAATTTTGATGATTGTTTTAATTCTTTTTTAACTCTATATAAAAATGAACAATATGCTGAATCTATCGAGAGTTTATCACGAGCAATAAAGATTAATAATAATATCCCAGAATTGTACTATAATAGAGCTCTTGCATATTTTGCTAATCAAGATTTTATTAATGCTGTTAAAAATTTTAATAAAGCAATCGCATTAGGTTTTAAATCCGGTGTGCTATATTTTGATTTAGCAGGAGCATATTTTAACCAAAAAAAATACAAACAAGCGATTGAAAGTTTAACAGAAGCTCTAAAATTTGATTCAAGTAATCCTAATATTTTTAATAATAGAGGAAATTTATATTCATTATCAGAGAAATATAATTTGGCTTTAGATGATTTTGACAATTCGATTAAACTTGATCCAGAAAATGCAATAGCTTATTGTAATCGCGGTAATTTATATTTTCAACTTAACGAGTTTTCAGCAAGTATTGAAAATTATCAGAAAGGAATTGATCTTGGAGTAAAGAATTCACAAATTTATTTTAATTTGGCAATTTCTTATTTCTATGATAAGAACTATTCTGAATCAATTAAGTTTTTTACAAAATCAATTTCTTTAGGTAATGATGATTACTTAGTATATTATTCAAGAGGGTCAGCTTATTATAAGCTTACTCGTTTTAAGAAAGCAGTTGAGGATTTTACTAAAGTAATAAACCTTGGACATGTTGAATGGGATGTTCTTTTGAATAGAAGCAAGGCATTTATTATGATGGATTTATTTGAGTTAGCTATTGATGATTTGTCCAGAGCTATTAAAATTAATCCTGCTGTGACAGATATTTACACCCTTAGGGCAAGAACATATCTTCAAAATAAAGACTATGATAATGCTATTAAGGACTATTTGCAAATCATTAAGCTTGATAACAATAATATTGGCTGTTACGAAAACTTAGTTGAACTTGAAATTATTAGAGGAAATTTTGAACAATCAAAAGCATATGTTTATAGGATTCTTCACATAACTAATGAATATTCTCATCGCTTAATTGGATACTTTTTTCTTTGTATTAATCAAATAATGCTAAGAAATGATATTGAAGAAGAATATACTAATTTTAAACGATTAATAAGTGATGATATTCAAATAACGTGGGATTTTACAGATTTGGAATATTGGTTTAAGAATACTCAGTTTGAATCGAAAAAGGAAAATTCTATCAAAAATCTTATAGAGGAATTTAAAACAAAAACGAATAATTAAGATTATTTTGTTGGTTTTTGTTCGTTGCACCCAATCCGTGTTAATCTGTGAGCTAAAGCTTCCTCACTCTCTTCCCAACCAACTTCTTGATCTTCTCATACGAAGGCGGCGGACCGGTTCGAATCTGTTTGCCATTAATGAAAAGAGCATCGGAAATTCCCCACTCTAAAAAACTTTCTCTATCGAAAGTGTCTATCTTCTGAAATTCTACCTTATCTCTAAATTTTGCTGATGCTCGTTTTGCCCGTTCAAACACAATATTCTGGGCAGGACACCAACCATTTACAAAAGATGTAACAGTAACTTTCCCGGGAATCTTTTGTGGTTTTTTCTTTTCGCGAAACCATTTTGGAGGAACAGCATCTTCTGTAAATGGTTTCCACAAAAGAACCTGCATTCCCATCTTATCAGCTTTTTTGAATCCCCGTTTCTTGAACCAGGCAGCTTTCATCCAAATAGGAAGAGCAAGTCCCCAGGCAGCAATACCTTTTGCGCCGAGTTCTTGTGCATCTTTTTCTGCAGCTTGAATTAATGCTTTTCCCATTCCTTTTTTCTGCATGTTTCCCACACCTTTTTTCTTGTAGCCATGCACCCAGATGCAGAAGATAAAATAGAGGTTTTTACCATCAGCAGGTGAATATTCTATGGGAGCATATTGGATCATTCCGCAGGCATTTTCGTTTTCATCCAGGGCAAGTTTTACGTGCAAGCTTTTATCCTTCATCTTTTCAAACCACTTTTCTTTATGATCGCCGGCATCCTTCATTTCGTCAGACCAGTCTTCCAGACAACAGAAAAAGGTTTTATTGTATTTTTCATTTAAGTCGATGATCTTCATTTTTACACCTTTTTATAGCTTATTGCTCGTCCCTGAACTTATAACCTGTTGAATAATAGGTCTGTTTGGGGACGTATTCATTTTTTCAGTGAAATTCAATTTCGGTAACGTTTTACGTCACGAAACAGGAGTTTCGTGACGAGCTTAAAGATTTATGTTTATGAACCTTGAAAAGGTTTATGAGACTTCTCTTCTTACTAAACCTTTTCAACGGTTTCTTATATTTACCAGATTTCAACTGTTCGGAAGGTTTGCAACCTTTCCGAAGGTCTATTTACATTAGTGCCAAATGTCCCCTAATATTCTGATATTCTGGTTTCCAAGCCCCAGCTTGGAAACCTTCTCATCACGTTGATTATTTGCATCCAAGCTGGGGCTTGGATACAAGAGCAATGACTATTTTATCAGGATCATTTTTCTGGTTTTGGAATAATCAGATGTTTGGAACTTATAGAAATAAACGCCCGAAGCAATGTTTTGTCCATAATCGTTTTTTCCATTCCAAATGAAATTATAATAAGCAGCATCAAGATGTCCATTAATCAGAGTTCTTACTTTCTCACCTTTAACATTATAGATTTCCAGCGAAACATTTTCCCCTTCTTTCATAGAGAAACTAATATTTGTTTCAGGATTGAACGGATTAGGATAGTTTCCTGTAAGTTCGGTTTTTATCGGGATTGTTGGATCAGATGTATCCACAATTACAATTGTAACAGTATTTGAAGGTAGGGATTCGCCATCATCATAAATTGCAGTAACAAAATATTGCGTACCATTAACAGCCAATTCGCCGCCATAAGTAATTATTGTCGGATCATCAATGTAAGCTATTTCCGTATTATCGCGATAAACTATATAACCAAGCAGAATTCGCATTGTATTGGGAGGATCCCAGCTTAAGATGACATATCCATCCACAATAATATAAGTCAGATTTTGAGGTGGAAACATGAAATTAATCGTGATATCAAGGTTTGTGATTTGACCTGCAATAACAGCTATTCCAGTAGCTTCAAATAGTTGATAACCAGCCAAAGATGCAGTAACATCATAAGTTCCGGCATCCAGTTCCATGCTGTAGTTTCCATTCAAATCTGGATTTACTGTAACTCCTCCAGCAATGATTTCCACTTCTGTAATGTTGCCGAGTCCACCGTTTAAAGATACGATTCCCTGGATAAATCCGGTTTGAGGAATTTCCACAATTCCACCGGAAATGCACATCACAGTCCCGTTTCTTCCGCCTACTACCATTTCCCAGGAACCATCATCTGCAATATCAGGAATTGCTCCAATCGCATCAACAGCAGAACCAACGTTTATCGAGCCTAATTCGGTTCCATCAACACCATCCAAAAAGTAACCGAAATTGCTGCCGAAAAGAGTTCCTACAATTACATCATTAATTCCATCTCCACTGATATCAGCAATTTTATCTACAACCCAGGGCTGGTCTGCAACCGGATGAATCCAGATATTTGAGCCTGTATAACCATCGATTACAATAGCATTATCTATGGAACTGTGAGCTATTGCAATATCAGGATGACCATCGCTGTTTACATCTTCCAGCTTTTCGAACCTGAGAATTAAGCAAGTTCCAATGCTGCCGCTCCACAGAACAGAGCCATTGGTTGCATCAAAGCAATAATAATTTCCGCTAAAATCTCCGGCAACGACATCTTCAATACCATCTCCATTTACATCATCAACCTGTGATAATGCCCAGACAGAAGATCCGTCAGTGGTGAATTCCCATAATTGTGAGCCATTTGCTCCATCAATTCCAAATACTTTTCCATCAGTTTCATTAGAATTGGAAGCACCTGCAAGCACATCCGGAGTTCCATCGTTATTCACATCCTGGATGCCAATAACACTGAATTTCGGTCCAGCAGCATAATAATCCCAAATTGGAATTCCATTTGTTCCATCAATACAGAAAATTCTTTGTGGTCCGGATGGAGAGCCATCACCACCAGTCGCTGCCAGAACATCAGTAATTCCATCGTTGTTATAATCGAATATTGCATCTACCTGGTAAATCCAGCCACCATCTCCATATTGGTTGGAAAAATACGCCCAGATGAATTCACCGGTTTTGCCTGAAATAGCTCTTATTGCACGATCTCCACCAGTTGTACCTACGACTACATCATCGTATCCATCAGCATCGAGGTCTTCGATGATATTTAAAGAATTCTGAGTATAAATGTTTCCTGAATAAATATCGGTTTCCCATAAAATATCACCGGAACCAGATGCATTTCCATTGAAACAGCGAACAAAATTATCTTCTGAACAAATGATTACGTCATCTATTCCATCACCTGAGATATCAGGGATCGGAGCAATTGCTTTGGGGCTGTTATCATAGCCGGTATTTATCTGATATTGCCATAAGACCTGTCCGATAGGAAAGCTGGAATCATTACCGCTGCCATTCAAGCCAACTCCGTATATTGGAGTTATCGGATCGTTGCTGTGAATATCTAATGCCCCGCTATAAGTAGTAGCAGCATCCGGGCTGAACCAGATGCGAAGGTCGTAAGATTCGGTGGGACCCACTATTATTGGTAGTTCAACTGTATCATCAACAAAGAAATGAGTATCATCAAAATTGAGGGTGGTTATTTCTAACGTGCCGGAACCCTGATTACTGATTTCGATATACCTGCCTGTAATTGCTCCCACTCGGATAGAACCATAATTAATAGAGTTTGGAGATACCACTATTTGCGGATCCTCTTCAATGCCATATCCACTTAGAGCCACATCTTCTGCCGGATTAACCGGATCATTTGATTCGACGGTTAACACACAATTGAAAGGTCCCCAAGTTGAAGGTTCGAAATAGATTGTAAGATTTTCAGAGTTTCCTGGTGGAAGAATAATCGGCAAAAGTTCATCTGTGTAAAAATCATTCAGAGTAAAAGTCATGGCATCAATGGAAAGATCGGCAGTACCGATGTTTGTGACCGGAAGTTCTATTGATGCTGGTTGCCCGATAATTGTGTTGCCAAAATCATATTGGCCGAATCCCAATTGAATAGAAGGAGTTCCTGCTCCACCCAGATCTACTTTATAAAGATAATCTGAACCTCCGCTTCCATTATCACAATACCAGAGGTATTGCCCATCCCAGACAATTCCAGCTGGATCTACACCTTCAGAGGAATGAGATTCTAAAAGTGTGCCATTTGTTGGATCTATCTTATATAGTGTATCTCCCCAATAATCTGCCATCCAGAGATTATTATTTTCCAGGCATAAATCCCACGGCTGGTTATCGGGTGCTGGAAATTGCTGAAGAATAGTTCCGATGTTATCCACTTTGTAAATTTGTCCATCGGGATCATAATAGGCAGCTACCCAGAAATCTCCATTATCATAAGCAATACCGGACATATAATGAGCCGGTAGATCAAACTGTGATAAGATCGCTCCTGAGTTAATATCCAATTCAATAGCTGTTGCTGGAATACTTGGACTGGTAACATGGTCTGTGATCCAGAGATTTGTTCCATCCCAGGTCATGCCGAAACTGTCACCGATATTAGGATTGGAAAACTGAAGCAGATAAGAACCGTCATTCGGATCTATCCGGTAAACTTCATCTCCATTTGCTCCGTAGATTCCACAATACAGGTAAGTGCCGTCAAAAGCCAGTCCTGCTGCTCCTTCGGGAATAGTATAGGTGGCAACAATACTCCATTCTGCAAAAAGTAAAGTTGTGGAAAAAAGTAATAAAAATAAAAGGTATTTTTTCATGATAAAGTCCTCCCAAATTTATAAATTATTCAGCATTCATTTTCTGGAGTGTTTATTTATTGTCAAAGAAATAATGAATCCGTAATTAAAATAACAAATATCAAGCATCAAATAACAAATAAATCACAAATCCCAAGCATCAAATAACAAATAAATTACAAACTACAAATACCAAATACAAGTATTGAGATCACAAATGAACCGACTTTTTTGTTTTGAATTTGTATTTTTGGTCATTGGAATTTATTTGTATTTTGCTATTTGTTTTTTGGAATTTCATTTCTTTCAGGGTTCTGGGTTCAAGGTTGGATGAAGCTATAACCTGAATGAAACCTTGAAGAAGCTAAACACGAAGAAGTTTTTAAAAGAAGCCTTTTCAAGGATACATTACTTGAAAGAGGTAAAAAATAAAGATCATAATAAAAAGATTTGACATGATAAAATGAAAAAATAAATTCGAAATAGCTTTTTATGAGACAATAGAGTGAAAAAATAATTGAACTTTAAATGTTGCAGATATGGTTGTTTACAAATGAAATGAAAAAAATACGGCTACGCTACGATTTATAGAAAGATTTTAGCTTTGCTGGGACAATCCGCCTTCGCCCGAAAAAACTGGACTACGGTGTGACAAGGGAGAAAAAATGGATAGACAAAATAGGTTTTTTTCACATGCTACATTTTTGTTAATAGTTTTTACTTTATTTGTTGTTGCAGTACCGGTAATGGCTTATGCAGCAACACTTTATGTTGCTTCAGATGGAGGTGATACACAGCCCTATGATACTTGGACTAAAGCTGCAACCAGCATTCAAACTGCAATAGATGATGCAGGAACCGGCGATGTAATTATTGTCGGCAGTAGCGACGGACATGGTACAGGAACTTACAACGAGAATTTAGAGGTGAATAAGCAAGTTACAATTCAGTCAGAGAATGGGAATAGTACAACCACAGTTGTGGCATCAAGTGCAGACGACCATGTTTTTGAGGTGACGGAAGATAATGTAACCATAAATGGATTTTCCATCAAGAGCGCTACTGGCTCCGAAAAAGCTGGAATATATCTAGACACTGTAGACGATTGCACTATTGAAAATAACCGCTGTGGCTGGGATGCGAGCAATAAGAACACGCGCGGTATATACTTGGTAACATCCGGCAGTTGCACTATCAGCGGCAATACATGCAGCTACAATACCGGTGAAGGCATATATCTTAAATCATCCAGCAATAATAACACCCTGAGCAGCAATATCGCTAATAATAATAGTGGTGACGGAATTTCGTTTGACACTTGTTCGGGAAACACTGTAACAGGCAACACTGCAAGTAATAATACAATGGATGGAATTCGTTTGGTACCCTCCTGTTCGGACAACACCTTTAACAACAACACTGCGAGTAGCAATGGAAACAATGGATTTCTAATAGTAGCATCTTCGAACAACAATTTTACCGGCAATACAGCAAATAGTAATACGGGCAATCATGGTATTTATCTAACTTCTTCTTCAGACAACAATACCCTAACCAGCAACACTGCTGACAGTAATGCAGGTAATGGAATCCTTTTAGAAGGTGGTTCTTCCGGTAACGAACTGATTTCTAACACCGTAACGCACAATGATTTTGGCATATTTGTAACATCTTCTTCGAATAATACTTTTACTTCCAACATAATGAATGAAAATAACGGAATATACGATGGAGATGGAATTATGTTAGAAAGTTCTTCGAACTGCGTTATAGAAAATAATACAGCAAATAATAATCCCGGTGATGGGATCGAGTTATATAACGCATCTAATAATACTATAAAGGGCAACACACTTGATACGAGCAGTCTACCTGATCCGGGTGCGTCGATGCGCATAAATTATTATTCATCATATAACACCATTGTAAATAACACTGTGATAAACGGCGCTGGGGGAATTGTTCTGGAGGAAGAATCGAACTACAACTTTGTATCAAACAACACTGTGACCGGTCATACAGGACGAGGATTCGAGTTTTATGAAAATGCTTCATATAATACACTCACTGGCAACAATATCAGCAATAATGGCACCTATGGCGTCTGGCTTCCATTAGTAGACCCCCCAGAAGGTCCAGCTGGTAACTATAATCAAATTTATCTAAACGATTTTATCAACAATTCAACCTCTAACATTTTTTCAGAAATGTCAACCACTACCTGGCACTCCCCAACAACAATATATTATAACTACAACAGCGGGACTTACCATAAAGGGTATTTAGGAAATTATTACAGTGACGGGACTCATACGGGCAGTTATGGTATTGGAAGTTCTTCTTATGCGATCGCTAATGACAATGATGACGATTACCAATTAATCAAAACCTCTGATTATTATTCTCTTCAAGCATGGTGGCTGCACAGTGATAATAAAATGTACAGAGATGAAATGACCAAAGCTGGTGAAAGCGTTACTATAAGCAGCGGAAGCTCAAATATATGGATAGCGGATCAGGCAGCGCTGACTGCTATAAATTTCTCCGGGAGTGATACCTGGACAGGACAGGTCATCTATACTTCTGCACCGACAAACGAGCATACTTTCGCAGTTGAAATAGGTTCTTCCACTGATGGAAGTGATTTCACAGCAGGTGGTCCTGATGTAACTATTACAGGTGATGGAAGTGCAACAGTATTCCCCTTTACAACCGATGCCAGTGCCTTTTCTGTTTCCATCGGAAATTATTTAGCTCTCAAGCTAACAAGCAACCATGCTGAGTACAGTGTAAGAACTGGTGGTGCCTGGAGTTATTGCTCTTCACCTGACAACAGCACGGATTATTCCCTCCCTGTCGAACTTTCTACCTTCACCGCACAATTCATAGAAAATACCCCAACATTATATTGGACAACCCAATCTGAAACCAGTAATGCAGGTTGGAATATCTATCGTGGAGAAAATGATGATGCACTTTCCAATGAGGAAACATATCTGCTTAATTTGTCGCTGGGTTTAATTCCCGGAGCAGGAACAACGAGTGAACCAACAGATTACATCTTTGAAGATGTCTTTCCGATTGTTGAAGGAACCACATATTTCTATTGGCTGGAAAGTGTGGATTATTCCGGCGAATCTGAAATTTACGGACCGATATCTCTCACCATTCCGGAGAATGAATGGCAAAATCCCAATTCTCCTGAAATTCCCAAACCTTATGGTTTACATCAGAATTATCCCAATCCATTCAATCCACATACAGAAATAAGTTTTATGATGAAGGAAAGCTGCATCGGAGAATTATCGATCTACAATCTTAAAGGTCAGAAGATAAAAACAATATTCTCAAATTTATCAATTCCGAGAAACGAGCTGATAATCTACGATTGGGATGGCAAAGATGAAACAGGCAAAGAGGTTTCAAGCGGAGTTTATTATTACAAATTGCGAACCTCTAAAGGGGATTTTATTCGCAAGATGATCCTGATGAAGTAATTTAATATTTAATATTTAATATTGAAAATCGAATATTGAAGAAAACGAATATCGAACAAAGCTTGTCCCGTTTTCTTTCGGGAGAATGATGAAGTAACATAAAGCTCCGCTTTGTGAATGGACTTGACTTCAAGAAGTCGGCTTTTTGCAAAAAACGATCTTCACGGGAATGGAATGACAGTGGAGTTAAGAACGAGAACGCTCAGCATTCAGACATATCAAAGCGAAGCTATGCGAAGCCTGAAGTCCAGTCAAAAACGCCTGAACTCCAGTCTGCTGACATTGGACTTGACTTGCAGCGAGTTTGCGAGTGCGAGTTAAGAACATTCGACTTAACACAAGATCTTGCAGACTTGTGTCAAGTCTCTGTTTAAAACCCGAGTCGGGTTGAACACAATTCGGCTTGGTTTTTTTTACTTTCGTTTCAGATCCCCAGTCAAGCTGAGGATGACAGAATAGTAGGAAAAAACTGTCATTCCCGCAAAAGCGGGAATCTGAAAGAAAAGTTTCTATCATTTCGCTTAACATTTCTTTCTAAAGCAAGACTTGACTAAATAAAAAAAAAGTTTGACATGAAAGAGCGATTTTTTAGAAAATGTCGTTTGTAATCTTTATAAAGAAATATTAGTTCTTTAATTTGTTTAATGAGTGTAAGTTATCGCAAATATGAAAAAAGTAAATCGTTAATGTCATAAGTAAATTATCGAACCGTTACTTTCGAAAATTAAAGTATTTTGAATTTTTTAAAAAATTATTTTAAAAAGGAGATTTTTATGAAAAAAACAATTTTGTTTTTTACAATTATGCTGTTTACAGCAAGTTTGGCGTTTGGGCTTGACTATACTATTGAATTATCTGATAGTTATGGTGATGGCTGGAACGGAGGTTCTATTGATGTATTAGTTAATAGCACTGTTGTCTTAAATGATTTAACCTTATCATCTGGTTCTGGACCTGAATCCCATAGCTTTACAGTTGTCTATGATGATGTAATTACAACCGATTATACAGCTGGCAGCTGGTCTTATGAAAACTCATATCAAATTAAAGATGAAACCAGTACTGTTGTAGCTGAATCTGGACAAGGTGGAGCAACACCCGGTAATGTCTCGTATACTGTCCCTAATCCATCTAGTCCTCCATCTCCTGCCACCTCACCATCTCCTGCAGATGATGCAACCGGTATAGCAATAACAACCGACCTTTCCTGGACAGCTCCAGGTGGAACAGTTACAGGTTACAAAGTTTATTTTGGAACTGATAATCCACCCACTAATATTGAAAATGGGACCACGCAAACAGGTACTACTTACGATCCCTCAAGTGATCTCTCATACAGCACTCAATATTATTGGAAAATAGTTCCTTATAATGCAAATGGTGATGCAACAGGTTGTGTTATCTGGGATTTCACAACTCAAGATGATCCAAACTACGGTCAAGGAACAGGAACACCTCTTTACTATTTTGCTAATTCTTTAGCAACCGGTGCACCTTCTTATCCAAGTTATAGCTGGTATGCAAACCAGACCGGCGGTGCTAATGAAGGAACTCTTATAGCTGACACAGACTTTGTGAATGGTACTGAAGATGATGGACATACTGATCTTATGAATATATTTGGTGATGCCTCTAATTTTGATTTCTTTGGAAATACTTACTCTCAGATGTATTTGAACACAAATGGTACTATCGGCTTCGGTGTTATTGGAGATGCGTGGCATTCTTTTAGTTTCCGTGAGATTCCTTCATCTTCAGGTTCATATCATAATATGATAGCCTGGTGCTGGGATGACCTTGAATATGACAGCGGTATTTCTGCTGATGTTAATATTAGAATTTCAAGATTATCAGATAGAACGATTGTAACATACTGGCAATATCCTGAATATGGTGGACAAGACGGTTATATTACTGCACAGGTTATTATTTACAAAAATGGAAATATTTTCATAATGTATAACGATGATGAGAGCACTTATACACAAGCTGATAATAATTGTACAATTGGAATTGAGAATTCAGATGGTACAGCTGGAATTGGGTACAGATACAACCAAACTGGAGGTCCAATATTCAGTTCTAATCTTGCTCTTGCTTTCGGCACAGACGAGAACAACCTTCCTGTAGTACTTTCATCTTTCACAGCACAATTTATAGGAGATTTACCTGTTATATGTTGGACTACTCAATCTGAAGATAACAATGCAGGTTGGAACATTTATCGTGGAGATTACAGCGATGCTTTCATAAATGGTGATGTCATTCAGATCAATCCGGATTTGATTGAAGGTGCAGGCACAACTGCACAACCAACTGATTATATTTTTGAAGATCAGTATGAAGTTATTCCGGGAAATGAATACTGGTATATTTTGGAAAGCGTGGATTATTCTGGGGAAACATTTATTTATGGTTCCAGAAGTCTGGTAATTCCCGAAGAAGGTTCAACTCCTGAATTACCGCAATTAACTCTTCTTAAAGGAAATTATCCCAATCCATTTAATCCAGCTACTATCATTGAATTTGACATAAAAGAGAATGAAAACGCAAGGTTGAGTATTTACAACATGAAGGGTCAATTGATTGAGACTAAGATTTTTGAAGAAGGAAAGCATAATTACTCCTGGGATGCTACTAGCTTTGGTTCAGGCGTTTATTTCTACAAGTTGGAATCAGCAACCTATTCGGAAATCAGGAAAATGTTAATGATCAAATAGTATTTTCCTGCCAAATAAAGGGTTGCTTCTGCAGCCCTTTTTTTGTTGTAGAAATACTATCCGAGACTTGTCACAAGTGATTCCATCATCTTGTGACAAGTCGGTTTTGTTTTTTATTTTGTTTGTTTAATCGACTCCTATGAAACTACATTCAGCTAAGTTTCGACTCGAAAGGCACGTCGAGTCGAAGCGCCATTTGTCTCGTTGTCTCGAGTCGTCGTTGCTCCACTCCTTACGACTCGAAACAGCTTAGTTCGAGAATTGCGAATATTTCAGACAGGTTGTTCTTCCCGATTCATCGGGACACTTCGCCAGACAGGTTGTTCTCAACTCACGCTGCGCTGCGAGTCAAGTCCAACCTCATGTTTAAGCAGGAAATCATGAAAAGCATAATAAAAGTAATTTCAGAAACCATCAAAGGAACACGTTTTGAAAATAATTCGTACATTGCTGGTGGATTCGTGCGGGATCTGGTTATGGGTAAAAAAAGCAATGACCTGGATATTGTTGTTGCCCTGGAAAACGGTGGTGAAAAATTAGCTGAGTTTCTTTTTGAAAAAGGTGTTTCCTCCAAACCTGTAAGATTCGAAAGGTTCGGAACAGCTCTTGTTATAATTAATGGATATAAAGTTGAATTTGTGATGACTCGCAAAGAGAGTTACAGGGCAAAATCCCGTAAACCTGATGTGCAAATCGGCACTTTGGAACAAGACGTTTTCAGAAGAGATTTTACGATAAATTCACTTCTGATGAATATCAGCACTAACGAGATATTGGATATCACAGAGAAGGGTTTTGCGGATATCAAAAACAAGATAATCCGTTCAAGTTCAACACCAGATATCATTTTTGCTGAAGACCCTCTTAGAATGCTCAGAGCTGTTCGTTTTGCTGTGGAATTGAAATTCACGATAGAATCTGAAACAGAAAATGGAATTAAAAATAATGCAGATAAATTGGAGGATATTTCCTGGGAAAGAAGAAGAGATGAGCTTATCAAGATTCTTGTTTCTTCATCTCCGGCAAAAGGCATCAGAATGCTGATTGTACTCGATCTGATGAAAAATCTTATCCCCGAGTTTTCTGAAATTATGAATGTTACTCAAAATAAATTTCATGATAAAGATGTTTTGGCACATACTTTATCAGTTTTAGAAAAAACTCCTTCCAGCCAGGTTTTAAGAGTTTCCGCTTTACTTCACGATATTGGAAAAGCACGTACTCGAACGAAAGATAAAACAGGAATTCATTTTTATAAACATGAAATTATCAGCAGTCAGATGGCAAGAGAGATTCTTAACAGATTAAAGTTTTCCAAGGATGATATTAAAAATGTTTCGTTCATTATAAAAAATCATATGAGGTTGAAAAGTTTTGGGAATAAATTGGAAACTCTTTCGAATAAAGCCATCAGGAAATTGATACTCAGTTCAGGTTCTAACCTTGATATACTTCTTGATTTGATTCACGCTGATAATTTGAGTCATGCAGCGGATTATTGTTTGCTGGAGCAAATTCCAGAGATCCGGAAGAGGATTGAGAAAATTAAAATGGAATTAGCAGAAAACAAGTTTCCTGTTTCCGGAAAAGATATTATCAATTATTTCAAAATTGGTTCAGGAAAGAAAGTAGGAAAGTTGCTATCTGAAGCCGAAGAAATCTGGCACGAACATCCACATTGGGATGAAGAGAAGATTTTATCTGAATTAGAAAAAGAAAAAAATAATCATTGAGTCAGACAGAAAATACTGAAATAGACTGAAATTAACATTGGGATAAACAGGAAATTAGAAGAACTGAAATGAATCGACAGAAAACACTTTTCAGTTTTCTTCATTATTTTCAGTCTCCCTCAATGTTTCAGTTTACCTCAATGAATTAGCAAGAGGAAAATGAAAGAACACATAATAAATTTGGAAAATTTTATTGAAGAAATCAAACTGGTTCATGATAGAATTGATGAAAAAATTCTGACTGAAGCATTTGCTTTTTCCAAACAAGCTCATAAAAAACAGAAACGCCTTTCCGGAGAACCCTTTATTTCTCATCCTGCAAATGTAGCATACATCCTGGCAACCCTCAAGACAGACACAGCAACCATTATTGCGGGGTTACTTCACGACATTCTGGAAGACACGGATTTTGTTTATGAGGATCTTGCTGAGAAATTTGGAACTGAAATCGCAGACCTGGTGGAAGGAGTTACAAAATTAGAGCATTTCAAATATAAAACAAACCTGACTCAAAAGGAAAAGCAAGCAGAAAATTTTCGAAAGTTATTGATTTCAGTAACCAAAGATATTCGGGTAATTCTTATCAAATTTGCAGATAGACTGCATAATATGCGAACAATCGAGCATTTGGAAAAATCCAAAATAAAACGAATTACTGAGGAAACTCTGGATATTTATGTGCCTTTGGTAAACAGGTTTGGGATTGCAAAAATAAAATGGGAACTTGAAGATTTGTGCCTGAAATATCTTCATCCCCAAGAATATCAACAAATTGTAGAAGTGATAAAAGAAAAAAGAAATGAACGAGATGAATATCTCGAAGCGATTATCAAGCCAATCAAACAGTTTCTGAAAGAAGCAAAAATAGAAGCAGAAGTACATGGAAGAAGCAAGCATTTTTACAGTATTTATCGGAAGAAAATCACCAGAAAAGTTTCGTACGAAGATTTTTTTGATTTTGCAGCAATCAGGATAGTTGTGGATACAGTAGAACAGTGTTATACAAGTCTGGGATTAATTCATGCGAAATATGAGCCCATTGAAAGAAGGTTCAGAGATTATATTGCCAGACCAAAATCCAATAATTATCAATCCTTACATACAGTTGTGATTGGACCGAAAGGCAAAAAAGTGGAGATTCAAATCCGAACACATCAGATGCATCTTATTGCAGAGGAAGGGATTGCAGCTCATTGGCGTTATAAAGAATTGCAGGAATATTCTGATAAAACTTATCTGAAAGAAATAAAAAAAACCGCATTGCATGAATCCTTTGAAGGTCAAATTAACTGGATAAGAAACTTGTTGAATCAAAAATCCGCTTCAAATTCCTCGGATTTTATCGAGATGCTTCGCTTAAATTTATATCCTGAAATTATTGTGGCAATCTCTCCAAATGGGGATTTTATCAAGCTTCCCAAAAATGCTACTCCTGTTGATTTCGCCTTTTCCATTCATACAAATGTTGGATTGCGTTGTATTGGTGCAAAGGTGAATGGCAGGATGGTTCCCATCAGATCTGTTTTGCAAAGCGGAGATATGGTTGAGATTATCACTTCTCCAAGAGGAAATCCCAGCAAAGACTGGCTGAAATTTCTCAAAACTTCGAAAGCTCGTCAAAAAGTTAGGAATTATTTCCATCAGAAAGAACTGGAAGATGCTATCTATCTGGGAAAAGAGATCTTTGAAAAGAAATGCAGGAAATTCCATTATAAATTCAAAGATAAAAAAGAGTATTCTGAAATTTTCAGAAGATTCAAAATTAATAATATCAAATCTTTGTTCACCTTGTTGGGAAAAGGTGAAATATTGTTTTCACAGATCAGGGAAATCATTGATGAAAAAGAATTAGAGAGGATCCACGATTTACAGGTAGAAATAGAAGATCTGTCTGTTGATGAACAGCTTTTAGAAGAAACGAGACAAAAAGTTCAGGGAATAAAGATAGATGAAATTGATAATTTAATGCTGAATTATGCAAAATGCTGTCATCCTCTGCCTGGAGATGAGATTGTGGGTTATACAACCAGGGGAAGAGGAATCACAATACATCGAGCAGATTGTATAAATCCCGGGTTTTTATATTCAAAGAAAAAAGAACCGGAAAGAATTCTTCCAATCCAATGGAATTTTTCTTCCAAACAAAAGAAACAAAATAAAATCCATTCAGCAAAAATTAAGGTTACCGGTGATATAAGCTCCAATTTTATGTTGGATATCCTGAACAGGTTTTCCAAACTGAAAATTGCTTTGGATGACGCCCAGGTTAAGAAGGTTAGCGGCAAGACAATCGGAACTTTTGCTTTCAAGGTAAAAGATGAGACCGAACTGCAAAAAATCGTAAATGAAATCAAAGAAATTAAAAATGTGCATTACATTCGTAAGATAAAAGTATAACCTTTTTTGGAAACAAAATTGATAATAGAATCAATTATTGAATTTAGAGAAAAATAAACTATGAAGATAGAGGCAATGATCCAATCTGAAAAATACACCAAAAATATCAGAGTTTATCCTTTCTATAGATTTTTTATGAATATGCTCATAATTGGTCCGATTCTGGTTCCTTATATGCTTTTCAAGGGTCTGAGCTATTCACAGATTATGTTACTTCAATCGATTTCTGCTATTTCCGTATTTATTTTTGAAATACCTACCGGAACAATTGCAGACAAAATATCCAGAAAATTATCTCTTTCATTAGGTGGGGTTTGTTTGGGAATCGGATTGTTACTTTATATCATTTTCAAATCTTTTTACATTTTTGCCATTGCTGAAATAATTTTTGGGATGGGACTGACATTTAATAGTGGGGCTGATGCGGCAATACTTTATGAAAGCTTGAAGAAACTGGATAGAAAAAAAGAGTATCAAAAAATGGAAGGTCATGCCGCATTTCTGATTTTTATCGGGCAGGCAGTTGGTTCGATTTTTAGCGGGTTTCTTTATAAATATAATCCTTCTCTACCATTTTGGATAAGCCTGATAAATATCTTTATTGCTGTAGTGGTGGCAACTTCATTTAAGGATACGGAGCGACAAAAAAGTGAACACAAATATCTTGTTCACGTTTTCAAGAGCATCCATATTTCTTTTAAAACTCCCAGAATTCTCTGGACTGTTTTGTTTGCAGCGCTCATGGGATTTTCTTTCAGAGTATCTTTTTGGCTTTATCAACCGTATTTTCAGACTGTAAATATTGATGTTCAGTGGTTTGGTGTTATTTTCTTTTTCTTTAATATGATAGCAGCATTTTCTTCAAAAGTTCTGGTTAAAAAATACTATGATACGAGACCAAGAAAAATTCTTATAAGTCTTGCCCTCTTATTAGCTTTTACATATTTAATACCGGCTTTTTTGATATTTCCCTGGGCTATTGCAATTATTGGATTACAACAAATTATTAGAGGATTATATAATCCCACATTAAGGTTTTATATCAATCATCAGATTAAGGATGAATATCGAGCAACTGTACTTTCTTTGGTAAGTTTAACTGCAAGTTTGAGTTTTGCCATCTTTTCTCCTTTTGTCGGTATCAGCCTGGATAAATCCGGTACAATTCCAACTTATATCTGGATGGGTACAATCACTTTGGGTGGCACTTTGCTGTTGGTATTATTAAGGAAATTGCAGAAGGTAAAAAAAAATAGATTGAACAAGTAGTTAATAATTAACTTTTCTCTTTTCAATTTCTGTCATCAAATTGTTCGTAAACGTACAGCAATGTATCATTATCGAACATTTTTATATTTCCCAAAAACAACTCCAAAAGCGTAACCTATTATAATATCGCAGATTGAGATTTGGCATAAATAATGCATTATTCAAACTGTTAATTGTCTTATTTTTGAGATTATTAAATTTATGATCTTTAATAATGAGGTTTTTCCTAAAATTATCATTATGATAAATCTTTAAATAAAGATATATTTTCTGAAGATTCGATAATCTGTTTATCTTCAAGCAGATAGCAAATTTATTTAGAGTTGGCATATCTTATGCTTATCTTATATTTAATGCTAAAATAAATTTAAAGGAATAAATATGAGAAGATTTATACTACTTTTAGTTTTGATTTTTGTTTCGTTTTCAGGCTTTGCTATTTGGATTGAAATTCCTGAAAATTCAGACAAAAAATTATTTAAAGCAATTTCAAGCAACCAGGAAATAACAGAAGTTGATTTTTCATTAGATGGTTATGAACTTGAAACAATCAATGAAAGTAATGAAAATTACCAGAAAATTTCTTATTGGAACCAAGGTGAATTTTTGGAAATTGGGGAAGTAACCATCACAGATCCTTTGGGCCCGGATAATTATGGGTATTATTGCTATGATGACGGAGATATCGGATATTATCACACTCCAACATATCAGTGGATTGAGATTGATCCGAATTATGGCGGTATTGGTACTGTTTTACCTTTTTATGACGTTGGAAATATGGGGGACACTGAAGTTGTAAATCTTCCATTCGAATTAAAATTTTATGGAGAAAGTTATTCTTCAATTACGATTTGTTCAAATGGCTGGATTACACCCGGAATAAATGACCAGAATTCTTTCATGAACTGGAACATTCCCGGACCAAACGGACCTTCTCCTATCATTGCTCCATTCTGGGATGACCTGATAATTGGAACCGGTTGTGTTTGTTATGATTACAATGAATCATCTCATTATTTTATTGTAGAATGGTCCCGGCTGATGAACGAATACAATGCTGATGAAGAAACATTCCAGGTTATTTTATATGATCAGAATTATTATCCAACCTCAAACGGAGAAAATGAAATTGTTTTTCAATATAATGTTGTAAACAATGTGGATCAGGGCAGCTATGGTGCTGGCTTGGTAAATCACGGGCAATATGCAACTGTTGGATTGGAAGATCATACAGGAACAATCGGTTTGGAATATACATACAATAATTCCTATCCAACAGCGGCAAAACCATTGGAAAATGAGATGGCTCTTCTCTTTACCGGTCCTCCGATTCAACTGATTGAACCTTATATAGTTTTAGGTGATATTACAATTAACGATACCAATGGTAACGGATTAATAGATTATGGTGAGGATATTGAACTGGGAATTGAATTACGAAATTTAGGTGAAAATACTGCTAACAACGTTTCAGCAATACTTTCCAGTTCGGATGTTTTCATTACTTTATTTGAAACCTCCTCAAATTATAATAATATAACTGGTGGAGGAAACAGCAATAATTTAACAGATTATAGTTTTTCTGTTTTGGAAACATGTCTGGATGGTCATTACATTAATTTCCACCTTTCAGTTACAAGCGATGAAAATAATTGGGTTCTCTATTTTGAATTATTAGTAAATGCACCAAATATTTATCCTTTTGAGGTTTTTGTTGATGACGGCAATAATCATATTTTAGATCCAGGGGAAACAGCAGATATTATTGTCTCCTTTTTAAACAATGGTGGAGCAGATGCATATTCAGTTCAATCTGAATTAACAGTAAATGATATTTATATTACTCAGAACTCAGGCTCAATTTCTTTAGGAGATATTTCAGCAGGTGATATTTGTGAAGCAATATTTAATTTTACTGCTGATAATAATGCTCCAATCCAGCATGAAGCATTCGTCGGTTGGGATATTTCAGCAGATTACAGTTACGAAAATAATGGTGAATTTTCTTGCTTTGTTTCTCAAGTTCCAGTATCAGTTACTGAAAACTTTAATGTTTTTCCACCATTTGGTTGGTATACAGAGGGAGGAACAGCCTGGCAGCAAAATCCTAGTAATGTAGCAGGCGGCGAGATTCCTGAAGTTGTTTTCATATGGTTTCCTGGCGTGTATACTGAGCAAAGACTAGTCAGCCCGATTGTAAATACTTTAGGCTCTATAGAACTCGAATTGGAATTTAAGCATATATTTCTGGATAATTTAAGAAGTTTCACAATTGAAGTGGAAACC
The DNA here is from genome assembly GCA_964457455.1 of uncultured Candidatus Cloacimonadota bacterium. Lineage (GTDB taxonomy): Bacteria > Cloacimonadota > Cloacimonadia > Cloacimonadales > TCS61 > JABMPU01. The sequence continues at coordinate 13,404 of CAYWJN010000011.1, read as the reverse complement.
ACAAGTGATGGAATTAATTGGCATAGTGTGTGGGAAGGTCCAACATATTCGATACCTCCAGCTGTTGAAAATGTGATAATCAATAATTCAGATGTTGGTTCTTTTCATTTTCAGTTTTCTTTTGTTTTCAGAGGAATATGTGAAAGTGTGTCAGCATGGGTGATAGATGATGTTGAGCTTAATGAGGTTGAAGTTACTTCTCATGGTTTTATCGCAGGAAATGTTGTGATAAATGGCGGAACAGGCAATATTGAGGAAGTTCAGGTTTCCACTGAAGGAATCGTGAGGAATCCTGATATTAATGGTGATTTTGTACTACCTGTTCCTGAAGGTATTTTTGATGTATCAGCTTCTTTACCTGGTTATATTACTTCCTGTGTAGAAAATGTAGCAGTAAACGTATGGGAAACAACAGTAATAGATTTTGTGCTGGATGAAATCACGATTGCTAATCCTCCGGAAAATTTGATTGCTGCAACGTATTTTAATAATGTTACTCTCAATTGGGATTTGCCAGGTTCGGAAAATCTAAATAATGAAAGAAAATCATCTTCAAACAAGAATAAAAATAATCAAATTTTTAATAATCGTGATCGAACATTATTGGGATATAAAGTTTATAGAGATGGAGTAGAAATTGCTGAGATCTTCGATATCTTTGAAACCACGTATTACGATCCGGATTTAAATGCAGGCGAATATGACTATTTTGTTACTGCAATTTATGCTGATGGTGAATCTGAGCCATCCAATATTGAGACAGTGAATGTTATTCTTTATCCTCCCACAAATTTAACTTATCAGATCAATGCGGCAAATTTTGTTCTTCTGCAGTGGTTAGCACCAGAAGGTGATTTTTCCAGAAATGTTTCAAGCTATAAAATCTATCGCGATGATGAGTTTCTCGCTGAAGTTACCACATTATTCTATCTTGATTTTACTGTTTCGGCTGGAATGCATACATATTATGTGACAGCTATGTATGACGAGTATGAGTCTGGTCCCTCAAATGAAGTAATAGTTGAGATTACAAGTACAGATGCGATTCTTAAACCTTTGGAAACTACTTTGGGAAATAATTTTCCCAATCCATTTAATCCTCTGACAGCAATTTCTTTTACACTCAGGGATAACGAACATGTTACATTAGAAATTTTCAATATTAAAGGAAAGAAAGTCAGAACTCTGATTGATAAAAACCTGGAAGCAGATTTTCATTTTGCAGAGTGGAATGCGAAAGATGATAATAATCAAAATGTAGCATCCGGAATTTATATTTATAGATTAAGAGCAGGGGAAAAAGCAATATCCAAGAAAATGTTATTAATGAAATAACAGAAAAAAAGTTGGTCTCAAAAACTTAAAGAAGCTCGATTCTGGCAGGAACCGAGCTTCGAACGAGGTTGAATTAAATTAATTAACCCAACATCCACAAAAACGAATTTAAAAATTCGTCCAATTTAATGCAAGTTTTTTTTATTTTCTAAAGTAAAATTATTATGTATTTACATCTGAAATAACCTGCCTGAATGTTCAATACAAAAGAACTGTTTATAAATAATGAATGAATCCGCTCTAAATAGAGTCCATCCGTAAATAGTGAAAACTTGAGTTAAGCTCCCCGCTATCAGCAAGCTGATAGTTCTATTAAGATGAAACCGGGATTCATAATGAGACTTGTCCTAAGTTCCGTAGGAATCTTGGGATAAGTCGGCATATAGGAGTTGTCTAATCCATTGAACATTTCAACTTAACTCAAGACTCCGTCTTAAGTCAAGTTTCCATTTTGTCTGAAAAACTGAATTTACGGATAGACTCTAACTAAATAATTTGACTTTCAAAAAGCATTTAATATTTGTACATTCCAAAAGAAAAATTTGTAGGAGAATAGATGGAAAAAATAATTTTAGGAAAAACAAAAAATAAAGAATTATCTATTTCTACTAATATTCTGCAACGTCATTTTGCCTGTTTCGGTTCTTCAGGCAGCGGCAAAACAGTTGCTTGCAAAGTGCTGGTTGAGGAGCTGGCAAGAAATGGGATTCCTATTATAGCCTTTGATCCACAGGGAGATATTGCCAGTTTAGTGGAAATTGAAGATGAAGAAAAAATAAAGAAAGCTGGAACTTCTATTGAGATTCGCGATTCTTATCTCCAAAATACTGAAGTAATAATCTGGACACCCGGAAGCTCTAAAGGTCTGCCGTTATCTATAAATCCGCTTCAGTTCGAAGGCTTGGAAGAAATGGATGCTGAAGATAAAATCAGGTTTCTGTCTGCAACTGCCAAAAATCTGGTTAGTCTTATTGGATTTGATAATTCTACAGATGAAGGAAAATCTGCGGAATCCATCTTAACTGTAGTTTTTGAATACTGCATAAATACAAATATCAGTTTAAGAGGGTTTAAAAATCTGATTGAACTTCTTTCGGATTTACCGGAATCAGTCTCTGCTGTAATCGAAACAATAAGTTCGGAAAAACTTCTAAAACTATTAATTAAAAAGCTGAGTTTGCTTACTTTAGGTTCCAGAAGATTAATCTTTGAAACCGGAGTTCCAGCCAATATCGATGTTCTACTGGGATTGGATGAACCCAACGGCAAAACCCGTATTTCCATAATTTATCTGAATACCCTTCATACCCAGGAAGAGAAAGAATTTTTTATGGCAAATATTATCCAGATGCTTTACAACTGGATGCTCAAACATCCGCTTTCAGAAGGTCAGGAAGGAATCCAATGTGCATATTATATCGATGAAATTGCACCCTATATCCCACCTGTGAAAAAACCGGCATGTAAAGACAGCCTGACACTTCTTTTCAAACAAGCTCGCAAATACGGAGTTGGATGTATCATTGCAACTCAGAATCCGGGTGATATCGATTACAAATCCATTGCCCAGGTTTCCACTTACAATATCGGAACATTGTCTACAAAACAGGATATTAAGAAAGTGAAAACCCGCCTTGATTCAATGGCTCCTCTGGAAGCTGATAATATTATCAAAAAGATCCCATCTCTGAAAAAAGGAAATTTTCTGCTTTTATCTCCGGATGAATTCGATAAAGTTCAGGAACTAAAAGTACGCTGGCTCGTGACAAAACATAATGTTCTCAGCGAGGAACAGCTTTCGCAATTCATTCCCGAAGAGATAAGAGAAAAATATAAGAAAACGGAAAAACCACCTGAAACAGAAGAAATAAAAGAAACAGAAGTAGCTGAAATTGAAGAAGAAATAGAAAAGTCGGAAAAGCCCTCTACAAAAGGTGTTGGTGAGGTTTTGTGCGTGAGAAATCAGATTTTTGAAAAAGACCTGCTTAAGATAATAAAACCACATTTAGCCGGAACAATAATTAAATCTGAAATTCTTACAGATAGGGAATTTTCATATTTGCCTTTATTAAAAGTTAATCTGACATTTTACAAAAAGAAAGGTGTTTTCAAAAAGAAAATAGAAGAAATTCCGGAAAATCTTTATCTTAATCATAAAACCCGGGAAATTCTTTATTTCGATTACACCAGCATGGCGTTCAGTTCTTTATTGGATATGGATCCTAATAAAATTGAGGATTTGGATCAACATTATGAAATCGAGTCCATTCCGAAAACTGAAATTGATTTTGATTTTCGCTCAATTGGTAAGAAAATAAACGAGAAAGAAATCCGCAACAATATGGAAAGAAAATATCCGGTTAAAGTGAATAGTATTGAGCTTTTACTAATTCCAACTTGGGAATGCACGATTAAAAAGAAAAAGGGTAATGAAACCAGAAAAATTGTTTTTGATGGTGTATTGGGTTGGGAAGTTATTGTTGATAAAAATTAGCTATTTTTTCTAACCTTATCAGTGGTTTTTTAAATTCAAATCCATAGATAAAATGAAAATTGTAATTGCACCGGATTCTTTCAAAGGCAGCTTAACTTCACAAGAAGCCGCTGATATAATTTCACAAAGCTTTCTAAAAATTTTCCTGCAAGCAGAAATTGAAAAAATCCCTCTTGCAGATGGTGGAGAGGGAACAACCCAAATACTCATAAATGCAACTAATGGAAAAATATACAGTGAATTTGTTACATCTCCGATTGGAGAAAGAATTAAAGCAAATTATGGAATTCTAGGAGACAGAAAAACTGCTGTGATCGAGATGGCTGCAGCTTCAGGACTGAGTTTAGTTCCAATAGAAAAACGTAATCCCATGTTTACAACCACTTTTGGAACTGGAGAATTAATTAAAGCTGCACTCAATCACGGTTATAGAAAATTTATTATAGGCTTGGGAGATAGCGCCACAACTGATGCTGGTGCCGGTCTTGCTCAGGCTCTTGGTGTGAAACTATTAACAGCAGAAAACCAAGAAATCTCTTTCGGGGGGATTGGACTGAAGAACCTGCAAAGAATTGATATTTCCAATATTGATAGAAGAATTTTGGAAAGTGAAATTACACTTGCATGTGATGTAAAAAATCCTTTGACTGGACCCTCTGGTACTGCATCTGTTTATAGTGCACAGAAAGGTGCTTCGCAGCAGGATATTCAGAAACTTGAGTCATTTTTAATGAATTTTGCTGAGGTTGTGAAAAGAGATTTGGGAAAGGAAATTCAATCTGTACCTTTCTTAGGAGCTGCAGGAGGATTGGCTGCAAGTCTATTTGCTTTTTTTAATGCGCGATTAAAATCCGGTTTTGAAGTAGTTAGCAATATCTTAAATTTTCCCGAAAGAATTAAAGATGCTGACCTTGTAATTACAGGTGAAGGGAAAATTGATGCTCAAACATTAAAAGGCAAGACACCAATTGGAGTGGCAAAGATTGCTAAAAAAAATAATATTCCTGTGATTGCCATTGCAGGAATTATCGGGGAAGGAGCAGATAAATGTCGTGAAGCTGGAATTGAAGCAATTATTAGTTTAACTTCGAAAAAAACGGAAACAGAAAAGACTTTAAAAAATGCTAAGTTGCTTCTGGCTGAGGTTTCGGAAAAAATTGCTAAGAAGTTTAAAATGGGAGTCCTTTTTGACTGATGATTTTCAGGATGCCTAAGTATTTGTGGAGAAACAGATGAAACCGAAAATATTTGTAACCAGGGAATTACCAAAACCTGCAATGGATAGACTTGCAGAAGTTTTTGAAGTAAAAGTAAATCCAGAAGATAGAGTCTTATTAAAACCTGAAATAATCGAAGGTGTAAAATGGTGCGATGTACTTTTATGTTTGCTCACAGACACAATCGATGCTGAAATCATTGACTCAAATCCTAATCTGAAAGGAATCTCAAATTATGCAGTTGGATATAACAATATTGATGTTAAAGCAGCAACCCAAAGAGGTCTTCCTGTTTGCAATACACCGGGAGTTCTTACAGAAACAACAGCAGATATGACCTGGGCTCTCATGTTCGCAATTGCTCGCAGAATAGTGGAAACAGACAAATATAATCGAGCAGGAAAATTCAATGGTTGGGGTCCAATGCTCTTTCTGGGAAATGATATTTTCGGAAAGACTCTTGGCATTATTGGTGCTGGTAGAATTGGTGCTGCAGTTGCAAAGAGAGCTGTAGGATTTAACATGAAAATTCGCTATTCTGATAATTTTAAGAAAAAAGAACTGGAAAGAAAATTTAATGCCACAAAAGTAGAACTTGAGATGCTACTTCGAGAATCTGATTTCATCACAATTCACGTTCCTTTGATGCCTACCACAACACATTTAATTGGTGAAAAAGAACTCAAATGCATGAAAAAAACTGCTTATTTAATTAATACTTCTCGTGGACCTGTTGTAGATGAACACGCATTACTGCTGGCATTACAAGAAAAATGGATTGCAGGAGCAGCCTTGGATGTTTATGAATTTGAACCGAAAATGGTTGAAGGTCTATCTGGATGTGAAAATGCTGTTTTGACTCCACATACAGCAAGTGCAACTGTAGAAACGAGAACAAAAATGGGTTTAATAGCAGCTGAAAACGCTATTGCAATTATTGAAAATCGCAGACCACCTGAGATTATCAATCCTGAAGTTCTGAGTTCAAGATCTGGTAGCAGCAGATGAGGTTTTTCGTTAGTTTACTGTTTCGCTTAGAATGACAGTTTTCTATTCTATCTTTGCTACAAGTACTTATTAAATATAAGAGCTTAACTTTACAACATTATTCTCGTTTCCATCCAGCAGCTGCCAAAGGCTTGGAAACCAGAAGCGCAAGAAACCTCTGTTATTTTAATTTACTCTATAAAATCAGCTTCTAAAATTCTCCTATTTACTTCTTCGATTTTCTTTTTCGAGTTAACGAAAGTCCGCCAAAACCTCCCAGTATTGCAATGTAGAAGGCAAAGTCGTATAACCAACCGCTATTTGCAGTTTCATAAATTCTGATGGATTGATTGAAAATGCTGATAATAAGAGAAATCGGTGCAATCCAACCATGCCAGATACCCCACAGAAAACCGGCAGGTTTTTCTTTTGTGTGTTTACCATCACCGGGAATGCAGGAAGTGAGCAGGAAAAGAATAACAAACAGAATTAATATTTTTTTCATTGTTTTTTATCCTTGATTTTCCAGTTTATGTGTTCTGCATAATTGTTTTTTTTCAAATATTGTTCCTATTTATCTTAATTTTCTTAAACCAACCTCATCCCCTAACCCCTTCTCCTAAAAGGAGAAGGGGAATTCTGACTTCCTCTCCTTTTAGGTATGAGTCGGCTTGCGAAGCAAACGATCTCAAGAGGATTGAGGAGAGGTAAAAAAACACGCTATTATGCAAAACTCATTTCCAGTTTGTAAATAATTGGAGATTTTACATAATATTTGAAGCTGTTTCCCATCTATATGAAGAATTGCAAATTAGTTTACAACTTCAGTTGTGGAAAATGAAATCAGATAAACAGATATTACCAATAAACGTTTTGTTTATTCAGCCTTAAGAAGTCCTGTAGGTTTTGCCTTAAAAATTATGGAAGTAATAAGTTCTGTAAGGAAACCATAAATTAATCCCATAACGATCGTGCCAATAAGAATATCGGTTTTATCCAAAACGGAAAAAGCCATCGGAATGCTGGCAATAATACCAATTACAATTCCATGTAACCACCAGGAAATCCTTAATGCACTTACACCGATTGTAAAGCCCATCAAAGCTCTGCTGAAGATAATTATCAATTTTGTTGAAAACGGTAAAACTTCCGTTGCATTTGGATTTGAACTTGCCAGAAGCATGCACACAAAACCAAAAATAAATCCACAAATTGTTGCAATAATTACTCTTTTTGTTGTTAACATTCTTTCCCTCCTTGAATGATTTTCATGTGTCACTTTTAAAAAATCCTATTTAGAATTGCAAGAAAAATCTTTTTAATTAGAGTTCATCAGTAAAGTGCCGTTTCGAGTTGTAAGTTTATCCCGTAAAGAAGAATGATTGTATCGGGGGAGCTTGTGACGATCCCGAATATCGGGAAGATAGCTTGAATACGCATTTTGTCTTCCCGAAAAATCGGGATCGTTCCTTACGAGTCGAGAATAATGGATAGCTTTTGCAAAGAGGGGTTAGGGGAGTTAGAAATTAGAAAAACCGACTTTATGGATAGACCCTAATCACAGTTCTTATAAAAATTTAATGCTTTTCTCATACAATCCTGAAAAAGTTGAAATAATCATATCAGCATCAGATAAATCCTGATTTCCTGAATTAGAATTTTGAAATCCTATACATCTCATGCCAGCGGATTTGGCAGCTTTCACGCCGTTTGTCGAGTCTTCAATAACCAGACATTCTTGCGGATTTACTTTCATAAGATTTGCTGTATGAAGGAAAACATCGGGAGCTGGTTTTCCTTTTTTTACCTCATTTCCACTTAGATATATTTCGAAATATTTCTTTAACATTAATTTTTCAAGAATAACCTCGATCAATTTTTTTGAAGAAGAAGAAGCAACTGCAAGTTTGATGTTTTTCTCATTTAAATTCTGTATGAATTGTTCCAGAAAAGGAGTTGGCTGTAAATTCTCTGAATTTGAAAAATGTTGGAAAACAACTTCATTATTGCTGTTTACCAAGGTTTCAATTTCTTTTTTGAGACTGTGATTATTCTTGATTCTTCTCCACATTTCAATCATCGAGAGACCAACAAAAGTGTGATATTCTTCATCTGAAATGGTAATTCCCAAATCCTTGAAAAATTTCTTTTCAATTTGATAATAGATGGGTTCGCTGTCCAAAATAACTCCATCCATATCAAAGATAACTGCTTTTAAATTCAAATTATTTCCTTTTATGCGTTAAGAAAAGAAAGGATAAAATCATGCCGGTCATAACCACAATGGATTTGAATGGAATGACTGGAATAAATTTTGTTTTATCTTCGGTTATTTCAAAAACATCAAGAGGACGATTTGAAAAATTTTCTTCCACCACCGCTACCTTCGGGTTTTTCAAATTTTTTGCTCTGTTTTTCAGGTTCGACTAAGTATACTTTTAACCTTTCAAAAATTATATAATTAAACCGGTTATGACCACTTTCTTCTTTATTTAGATGTTCAAACAATAAAAAAGATTCATTTCAGAATATGCATTATAATTAAAAATTAATATTACGAAAATCGATAAAAAATGTCAACCCTAGTCTGGAATAAAATGCTTTGGAACATTATTGTATCTTTATATATAAATTTCTAACGGGATTAAGTTAAAGGCTTATCGTATATTCTATATGTTTTGTAGACTACACCCCCAGCCTTCTCAATTGAACTCCTCATTAAATAATTATCTTCCAGAACCCATGACATTTCACCCCAGTCCCAGCCGGCTTTTTTTGCGGCTTGCAAGGTAAACTTAAAAAGCATCGGTTCTATTCCCTTATTTCTAAATTCCCTGGTAACACCCAGTATTAGTAATCTTCCTGACTTGACCCTTCTAATGTAATATAAAAGCTTTAATAAGCCAAACGGAAACAGTCTGCCATTACAAATCCTTATTAAAGCTTCATTTGCATTTGGAAGACATACTGAAACTCCAACAGGCTTACCTTCCACCATTGCAAAAAAAGTAAATCTTGGGTCAATAATGGACTTCAGTTCTTTTGAAAGATGATTAAATTCTTCATCTGTCATAGGTACAAAACCCCAGTTCTCTTCCCATGCTTTATCATAAATCATTTTTAATTTCTTTATTTCCTGCCAGTATTCTTTTTTATTAAAATTTTTTATAGTTATATTCCTTTTCTTTTTAACATACTCAATTATTTTTACTATTCTCTCAGGAAATTTATGATCAGTAGACATCTTGTAAGCAAACACATCTTTTACTTTTGTAAATCCATATTTTTCAAGAATATTTTTATAATATGACAGATTATAAGGCATTAAAAGCATGGGAGGCATATCATAACTGTCCAACAGCAGCCCCCAATCATCATTTGATGAAAAATTAGCTGGCCCCCGCAAAATACCATTCCTTTTGATTTAACCCATTTACCTGCAGCATCTAATAGCTTACTTGCAACCACATAATCATCTATGGTCTCAAAAAATCCAAAAAATTCTGTTTTTTCATCAAATGTTTTATTATGATTAGCGGTTATGTGCATACTAAAAGTGAGCAGCTGAGGCTTCGAATTCGCAACAAGAAATTTCGGAATTTGACAAGGATATGTTAGAAAATAAAAGACATTAAGAAAAAAAATATTTATCTTAAGAAAAATGGTTAATGAGCTATATTTTAGACATCAGATTTCAAAGAGCAAAATTGCTCGCGAACTGAAGATATCAAGAAATTTTGTTGCAAGATGGACACAATCGGAGGATCAGGATTTCACAGTTGATAATCGTGGTTGGGAAAAAGGTAAAGCAAGAAAATGGGATATAGAAATCAAAGAGAGGATAAAAGCTATCAGATTTTATCTTGAAAATGATTCTTTCGAGTTTTATATTGGTGCAACAGCTATCAAGCAGGAATGGAGAAGGAGATATGCTGATGAAGTTTCACCTCTTTTAAGAACAAGAGGAAAGTATTTATCGGATTTAGGATTAGCTCAGAAAAGAAAGATCAAGCATAAGGGAGCAGCAAAATATCTTTGTTATCCTGAACACACAATCTATAATCAATTGGGTGATAGAGTAGCGGAAGTTGATTTTATCGGTAAGAAATACATTCATGGTAGTTCAGAGCCTTTAAACTTTATCGGATTTTCTTTTAAGAAAGAACCAAGACTCAGGTATTATAAACGTATCGAAGGTCATTTTGTGAGTTGCTTTATTGCTTTTTTGTTGGAGCGTGAACTGGAATTATGTCTGCGGAGAAGAAATGTAGATTTTTCAACAGAAAGGATTAAAGAAGCATTAAATAGAATGGAATTTAGCGAGATTGAGATAGAAGGTCAGAAATATTTTCTGAAAGGAAAACATAACTCATTGGCTTCAAAGATATTTGCTGTTCTGAAAATTAAACAGCCAGCGAATCTAATGTCAAATGAACAAACAACCGAATATATGGAAAAATTCAAGAATTAATCGCTGAATAGCAGCAGATATATCTCAATTGTAGGGACAATTTTCGCAACTTTGAAAATTAAAATGCCCTGTTTATGCATATTTGCTTCGGGTTAGGTGTCAAAGGTAGGATAGTCTCTGCAGATAATGGACAAACCTGGTCCCAACCAATTTTATTGAATGCAAACGAAACTCCTGAACTGGCAGACCAAATTCCTTGTTATATTTATCCTGGGGATGTAATTGAAGTGCTCAGTAATGTTCCAGGTAATTATCATGGGAAAGTACATTTATTTTATCTGGATGATTTTTTATTTGGTTCTCAGATTCAAGGTCCTATAAATCCTGGCGGTAATTTAATGTACACTGCTCTTGATATTGAGTTCCCGGATGCCTGGATTCCTGGTTCGTCAACCGAAAACGAGGAAGTTCCTCAACCGCAAATCACGATGTATAACTATCCCAACCCCTTCAACCCGACAACCCGACAACCACGATTTATTTTAGCAACGAACAAAACCAACAAAACGAACAAATTAAAATTGAAATTTATAACATCAAAGGACAGAAAATTAAAACTTTGGAGTGTGACGAGTCTCTCGTCACAAGAGCCGACGGAGTCGGCTACTCCATAACCTGGAACGGTAGAGATGAAAACAATCTTCCGGTTGGAAGTGGAATTTATTTCTATAAATTGAATCTGAAAAATTCACCGATAAGAAAAATGGTCTTGCTCAAGTAAAATCTTGATGTTCTATTTTACATCAACTTCGCTCTTTTAATCAAATATTTCAGCAGGTTATCTTCAAAAGGCGTTTCCGTGGAAATAGGATTATATTCGATAAAAGATTCATGGCACCTGGTTTTCAGATAACTCACATTTCTCTTATATTCGTTTAAATAATCTTTTTTGATCTGCCAGGGAGAAACCACTATTTTTTCTCCGGTTTCAGCATCCGCAAATTCAGTTTCCCTTTTAAAATCAAAATCCTGTTCCTGCCTGTCCTGGATATGAAACAAAATCACTTCATGCTTCTGATGTCGAAAATGCTGCAACCCTTTCAGAATTTCATCAGCATCATCTATCAAATCTGAAATCAGGATTATCAAACCGCGCTTCTTTATTCTATCTGCCAGAGAATGCAGAACCTGAGCTGTTTGTGTAGTTTCTGCGGGTTCCAAATTATAGATTTCTTTTAAAATAATATTTAAGTAAGATTTCATAGAACGTGGGGGAATGTAGTTTGTGATTTTATTTGTATAAGATAGGAATCCAACTGCATCCTGCTGAGAAATCATCAGGTACGAAAGAGCAGATGCAAAAGCTTTGGCATATTCCATCTTAGAGATTTTCCCTGATGTGTATCTCATTGAATTGCTGTGATCCACAATTATGTAAGATTTTAAGTTGGTTTCCTCTTCGTATCTCCTGATATAATATCTGTTCGTTCTGGCATAAACTTTCCAATCCAGTTTACTGATAGGATCACCCGGGTTGTACTGTCGATGATCGGAAAATTCCACACTGAACCCGTGATATGGAGATTTGTGCAAGCCGATGATAAAGCCTTCTACAATGAGTCGGGCACGCAAATTGAACTTATCGATTGTAGCAATAAATTCTTCGGAAAGGTATTTCATATAGAATTTCTAATTCTGATTATTATTTCCCTTTCTTCATTCCATATAAAATTGCTGCGGGAAACAAAACTACATAAGCAATAATCAGAATTATGGGTGAAATGGTTTTATCTCCGGTTCCCATAATAATGTAACCAAGCACTGTGGCTAATATTGCGATAATCAAGAGAATAGCATTTATTTTCTTAAAAACGAATTTCATGTTTGGTGCTCCTTCATTTATTTAATTCTTCTAACAATTTATTAGAAAGCTCAACAGATTTCTCATCATTAGCCAGTTCAATGGCGATTTTCAAATATTCTTTCGCCAGCTTTTTTTGCTCCAATTTCAAATAAATCTCTCCCAGATGATAGGCAAGCTCACTAAGTTTGATTTCCTGTTCGAGTGGTTTTTCCATTGCCTGCAAAGCCTGTTCACATTTATCCATCTTAAAATATAGCCAGGCAAGACTATCCCAGATATGATTATTTTCAGATTCAACTTCCAGAGCCTTTTTCAGCATTTCTTCCGCTACTGCATATTTATCTTTGATTTCATATTTGGCGATAGAATAACCAAGAGTATTTAGAATATCGGGGCTTTGAGGATAAAGCTGAATCGCATTCTCCAAAATGAAAATCATATTATTAATTTTTCCCAGTTTTTCTGCAACAAGAGAAGCAACCAGGAAAATATCTACCTCTGATTGAGGATTCTCTTTCAGGGCTTGTGAAAAATAATGAAATGCGAGTGTATCTGAATTTTCCAGATAGAAATGAAATCCTAAAAACTCATTAATCGTCGGTTCTTTTTCATCTCGTAATTCAAGCAATTCTTTTGCTTTAGGAATATTTTCCGAATTCGTAAGATATGCTTCGGCAGTTGTATTCAGCAGTCCGTTTTCTTTGATAAAATCTACAGAAACCAGATTGAAATAATTTTCGCTCTCTTCATTAAGTTCAAGATTCATATAGGTAAAACCTGCCAGAAAATTTGCCAGATCTTTATCCGGATTTAGCTTAATAAATGAATCCAATATTTTTATGATTCCCTGCTTTGTCTGTTCATCCTCTTTTGCTGTATATTCCCTGAATAAGCTCATAAGAAGTTTTAATTCATTCGATTTTATAAAATATTCTACAGCTTTTTTATCTTGCTTTGATAAATAGTAAATGTCTCCAAAATACGCCAAAAATGATGGTTTCATCTCATCTGTCAAATCAGGAGTTTTTTCAATTACCTTGCCTGTGGATATCGCCAAGTCATATTTTTCCAAATTTGCTGCAGAAAAGAAAAGATA